>DKLU01000143.1:0-12672 GCA_002455915.1 Chryseobacterium sp. UBA6632 | reverse complement strand
TTCCACATAAATCTGTAATGTATTTTTATTATTTTTCTTAAAAGTATTTTAATTAGTAGTAATTTTTAATTTACTGTTACAAACTATCAAATTTAATACCTTATTTATAAATATCAGGTACTTTTAAGATTTTTTATTATAGAAGTTTTTATATCTCTTTTCAACTGAAAAATTGTTATATTTTTTGTAAAAATAATGTGAATGGTATAATTTATTCATTACCGAAAATAATTATAAACACCTAGATCATGAACTTTACAGAAGCAAAAAAGTATAAAAAAGATGCCGTGAAAAACGCAGATGAATATGTTTTAAAAAATTTCCATGTGATCATTGTTCCGATAAAGACGGAAGAAAGTGCAAAATATATCGAAGATTTTTTGAAAGAACCAGAATTATTCAATGATGAAAGTTGTAAAAAATATTGCTCAAATGATGAATATGAAGTGGTAAGTTTTCAAAAAGAAAAAGAATAATAAATTGTTGTGTTATCTTCAGTTTTTTCAAAAAAATCACTTTAAAACTTAAATATTAAAGCATATATTCGAAAATTGTATATTTGTTAAAATTAAATTATTTCTATGGAAAGACCACTTATTCTGGTTACTAATGACGACGGAATTACAGCACCGGGTATCAGAAATCTTATAAGTTTTATGAACGAAATCGGAGACGTAGTGGTGGTAGCACCCAACTCTCCACAAAGCGGAAAAGGTCACGCAATTACCATAAATTCTACTTTAAGTTACGAAGAAGTACAGCTCGAAGGTCCTCAAACCGATTTTTCATGCAGCGGAACTCCCGTTGACTGTGTAAAAATGGCTTTGGATAAAATTTTACCAAGAAGACCGGATATTGTGGTTTCGGGCATTAATCACGGAGCGAATTCTTCGATTAATGTGATTTATTCAGGAACGATGTCTGCTGCGGTAGAAGCAGGTGTTGAAAGCCTTCCGGCGATTGGGTTTTCTTTATTGGATTTCAGCTGGGAAGCAGATTTTACTCAGGCAAAAGAATATATTCAGAAGATCGTTAGAAGAACTTTGGAGAAGCGTATGCCTAAAGGTATTGTATTGAATGTAAATATTCCTAAACTTCCGAAAGAGGAGATTAAGGGTATTAAGGTTTGCAAACAGGCTCATGCCAAATGGGAAGAAAGTTTTGAAGAAAGATTAAGCCCTCACGGTAAAAAATATTATTGGCTAACAGGGTATTTCAATAATATGGATGAATCTCCGGATGCGGATGAAACGGCTTTATCAAATGGATATATCTCAATTGTTCCCGTGAAATTCGACCTTACAGCTTACGAGTACATGAAGACGTTGGAAGAGGTAATGAATTTTGATTAATTTGAATATTAAGTCGGGCAATTTTCGACCAAATAAAAAAAACGTCATAAGTTTCAAAAACCTATGACGTTTAAATTTATAAAGTTTGTCATCATAAATGACAAATAATGCTAAAACTAAGCAATAACACCACTTCCTAATAATTCTTCACCATTGTACCACGATGCAAACTGACCTTCTGCGATGGCTGATTGTGGATCTTCAAATTCTACATAAAAAGCATCTTCAAACTGATATAAAGTCGCTTTCTGCAGAGGCTGTCTGTATCTGAATCTTGCCATTACTTCCATCGATTCTCCGTTTTTTAATCTTAAATCTTCACGAACCCAATGCAATTCAGAATTATCTATTTTCAAGGCTCTTTTTAATAATCCCGGAAACTGATGTCCTTCTCCAACGAAAAGAATATTGTTTTCCATATCTCTGGAGATGATAAAACAGCTTTCCTTATGGCCGCCGATTCCTAATCCCTTACTTTGTCCGATCGTGAAAAATTGAGCACCTTGGTGCTTTCCGATAACTTTCCCGTCCGTTTTTTTATAATTGATTTTCTGACTTAAAAATTCTAATTCTTCTTGTTTTGAAGAAAATTCAGGTTTTTCTTGTGCAAAAAGGGGAGAATCTTTAAAAATTTCTACAATTTCACCTTCTTTAGGAACTAATTGTTGTTGCAAAAATTGCGGAAGACTTACTTTTCCGATAAAACACAACCCTTGAGAATCTTTTTTATCAGCCGTTACTAATCCGATTTCCTTTGCAATTTCTCTCACCTGAGGTTTTGTTAATTCTCCAATCGGAAATAATGCTTTAGATAATTGATCCTGGCTTAATTGACATAAGAAATACGACTGGTCTTTATTATTATCCTTTCCTGCCAAAAGATGGAAAATTTCTTTACCATTTTCATCAATCGTTGAATCTACTCTTGCATAATGCCCGGTTGCCACTTTATCTGCACCCAAAGACATCGCTGTTTTCATAAAAACATCGAATTTTACTTCTCTGTTGCACAAAACATCAGGATTCGGAGTTCTTCCTTTCTGATATTCATCGAACATATAATCAACGATTCTTTCCTTGTAAAGATCACTCATATCGATCACCTGAAACGGAATCCCAAGCTTTTGAGCGACCATTAGAGCATCATTACTGTCTTCGATCCAGGGGCATTCGTCTTCCAACGTTACCGAAGCATCATTCCAGTTTCTCATAAACAAAGCCACAACTTCATGACCTTGCTGTTGTAACAAATAGGCTGTTACACTCGAGTCTACACCTCCTGAGAGGCCTACTACTACTTTCATTGTATTTCAATTTTACGAAACTCTTAACGGGAGTTCTTAGTTTGACGCCGCAAAAATACAATTAATTAAATTCGTAAAAAAACCATAATTTTAAACATCGATAAAAACAATTTAATATGAAAAAGTTTATTATTCTTTTATTCTTAATGATTTCTGGAGCCGTGTTTTCTCAGGTTGCTATTGGCGCTTCCCCTGAAAATAACAATCGCTGGACTTTCGGAGGCGGAATTGGAGTAGGTTTTGGAAGCAACAGTGCTTTTAATTTATCTGCGTCACCGAGAGTAGGTTACAGATTGACTAATGATCTGGAAGCCGGAGTTTTGGGAAGTGTTTCTTGGCAAACTTCTGATTATTACCGTTCTACTTTGTTTGGAGTGGGGCCGTTTGTTAATTATTACTTTGCAAGATCTTTTTATGTAGGGGCGAATCTTCAGCAGTACTTCATCAATTATAAAGATAAATATTACGATTATAAGATTAATGAACAAGAAACGGCTTTATATCTCGGAGGTGGTTACATGCAAAGAATTGGCAATAACTCTTTTATGCAGATAGGAGTGATGTATAATGTATTATATAAAGAAAATTCAAGCTTTTTATCTAGTGGGCTGATTCCAAATATTGGGTTTGTAGTTGGGCTTTAATTATTTAAATAGACAAATAAAGACCCCGAAATATATTTTTTTTCGGGGTTATTTAAAGATATTCTTCTTAGAAGAAATGATCCGGAAAAATTTAAATATTAATAAAGTACAACCCATTTTGCTCCTCCAAAGCTAAAATAGGAGCCTTCAATTACGGCTGTCGGGTCATAGGTCAGATCTGTTGTTATGGTAGGCAGGTTGCAGCCTTCTCCCATAAAATAATATCCACCAATATTCACTCCGTAAACATCTTTTACTCCGAATTTTATCCCGTGATAAGTTGTTACATTACTAAAAGTATTAAGAATTGGGTTTGGTGAGTAATAAGGGCTTGCGTAATTAGAATTAACAATCCAGCTGCCAACTACCGGAGTAGTAGGAAAAGCTGTACTTGTAGCGAAAGTGTTGTTTACATTTGCTGTATACAATGCATCAGTAGATATTATACTGGGGCTTGGGGAGTAAGATAACTGCAGCAACCCATTTGTAGGGCTTCTGGCTTCTAACGTAGGTGAACAATTGGTTGCCGGATCCGTTAAATTAGATTTAGTAAGATAAAACTCAATATAGTGAGGAGTATAATTCTGGATATAAAAATCTCCTGTAGATTGTGCCAATGTAAATAAAGACGATATGCAAGCTGCTATTAAAAATATTTTTCTCATTTTGAATCTTTTTTAATGGATTTTTAAAACTCAATGAAACTTTAATATAATATCATCCAATTGGCGCCTCCGAAAGCAAAAAAGGTTCCTGAGATAACTGCACTCGGATTATACGATAAATCGGGAATGATAGGCGTTCCACATTCTTGTCCTAAAGAATAGTATCCACCAATATTCACCCCGTTTACATCTTGTACTCCGAATTTTACCCCGTGATAAGACGTTACATTACTAAATGTATTAAGGATAGGAGTTGGTGCAGTATAAGTAGTTGTACTATTTAAAATCCAGGCTCCAATGACCGGTGTTGTCGGAAACGCAGTACTTGGAGAAAATGTAGTATTTACATTAAATTCATGCAGTGCGTCGGTTGAAGTGTATCCAGGGTTTGTAGAATAGGATAGTCTCATTAGCCCTCCTGTGGCGGCTCTTGGTGCTAGTGTAGGAGCGCAGCCACCTGCAGTATTTGATAAATTTGAACGCCATATAAAATATTCAATATAATGTGGGGTGTAGTTTTGAATATATAAGTCCCCAGGATTAGTTTGTGCAGATAAGCCATAAGAAATGAATAGAACTGCTAGTAAAAATAATTTTTTCATGGTATACTTAATTTGCAGATTGATAGCTTTGATTTATTTTTTTGTTGTACTCACCATACACCTGAACGGCCCATTTTAAAATCTTTTCTCTGTCATTGTTGGTTTGTCTTTCGATTTCTGCTGAAGAAACTCCCGTAGAAGCAATCAATTCTTTTGCAGCAGGAATAAGCATATCTTTTTTCTCATCACTCAATTCTGCTGAGGTTTTTGGCATCGAAGGAGCCGGATCTTTTATCATCGCGACCTTTTTAATAGCGGCATTAAATTTTGAAACTGCCTCAGGTTTTGTGAGTTGTGGAGTAGTGGTTGTTGCTAAATTAGATTCGTTTGCACACGATAAAATGGTAAGTAAAGAAATACCTACAAGAAAAATTGTTTTTTTCATGATACTAATTTGTTTTGTGATTAAAATATTTAGGTAACAGTTTACAGCCATTACCTAAATTATTGTTGAATAAAAATTTTTTAAAAAAAGATAACCCATTCGTCACCTCCAAAAGTGAAATAAGAGCTATTAAAAAGAGTTGTATAGGCTGCTGTATTAAGGAGGGGTAATGCTCCACAGTTAACATATCCTAAAGGAAAATATCCTGCTACATTTGTTCCCGTCACCGGATCTTTTACTCCAAATTTCATTCCCAAATCTTTTGCTGCTAAACTGCTTGCAGGGATTGTAGAACCGGGTAAAATGTAAGGATTTGCATAATCTGCATTAAGAATCCATCTATCAATCAATGGCGTTTGCGGATACATAGGATTAAAAGTATTTGATAAATTTAAATCCGAATCATAAAATGCATCCGTTGAGGTAGCGCCACCTGTCGGAGATTCTTTGAGAGGTAATAACCCGGTAATGCTGTTTCTGCCATCCCAATTTGGAGTACATCCTCCTGCAACATTAGCTTGATTGGTCTTGAAAATACTCATTTCCATGATGTAAGGAGTATAATTTTGAAAGTAAATATTAGATTGTGCCGAAATACTGTATGATAAAATAAAGGCAAGAGATAAAAATAATTTTTTCATGGTATACTTAGTTTGCAGATTGATAGTTTTGATTCATTTTTTTGTTGTACTCACCATACACCTGAACGGCCCATTTTAAGATTTTTTCTCTGTCGTTATTCGTTTGTCTTTCAATTTCTGCGGAAGAAACTCCTGTAGAAGCAATTAATTCTTTTGCTGAAGGTATTAGCATGTCTTTTTTCTCATCGCTTAATTCTGCTGAGGTTTTTGGCATTGAAGGAGCAGGATCTTTAATCATGGCAACTTTTTTAATAGCTGCGTTGAATTTTGAAACCGCTTCCGGTTTTGTAAGCTGTGGAGTAGCCGTGGTGGCTAAAGTAGACTCATTTGCACAAGAGATAATGCTTAGTACCGAAATACTAAAAAGTAAAACTGTTTTTTTCATTTTCATGATATTGTTAATTTAATGTTCAATAAAGTTAATTATTTTTCTTAATTAATCATTATTTCGTGAAAAAATAAATTAAATATCTGCTAAAAATGAAAAAGCACCGAGAAAAAATCCCGATGCTTTCTTATTATGATTTAAACTATTTATTTTATGATTGAGAAGACTTTTCAGCCGCTGATTTCTTCGGCTTTGAAGTTTTTCCTGCCAAAGCATCTTTCGCTTCATTCAGATCAAGAACTACAGTTTCTCCTTCGTTTAATTGCTTGTTTACCAACATTTCGGCCAATAAATCTTCAATATATTTCTGGATCGCTCTTTTCAATGGTCTTGCTCCGAAATCTTTATCCCATCCTTTTTCAGAGATGAAATCTTTCGCTTCGTCAGTTAAATCAACTTTATAACCTAATTTTTCAAGTCTGCTGTAAAGCTTATTCAATTCAAGATCAATAATTTTCTTGATATCTTCTTTTTCAAGAGAGTTGAAGATCACAATATCATCAATTCTGTTTAAGAATTCTGGTGAAAATGCTTTTTTAAGGGCATTCTCGATGGTGCTTCTTGCTCTAGAGTCTGTGTTGGTCTTTTTCGCGTTCGTTCCGAATCCTACACCATCTCCGAAATCTTTAAGATCTCTTGTACCGATGTTTGAAGTAAGGATAATGATTGTATTTCTAAAATCAATTTTTCTTCCTAAACTATCTGTAACGTGCCCTTCATCCAAGATCTGTAATAAGATATTGAATACATCTGGGTGAGCTTTTTCAATTTCATCCAAAAGAACAACTGAATATGGTTTTCTTCTTACGGCCTCCGTTAATTGTCCGCCTTCCTCATATCCCACGTATCCCGGAGGCGCTCCAACCAATCTAGAAACTGCGAATTTCTCCATATATTCACTCATATCGATTCTGATCAAAGATTCATCAGATTCGAAAAGTTCTCTCGCCATTACTTTAGCCAGCTCGGTTTTACCAACCCCGGTTGTCCCTAAGAAAATGAATGTACCAATCGGACGGTTCGGATCTTTAAGACCCGCTCTGTTTCTTTGAATTGCCTTAACAACTTTTTTCACAGCATCTTCCTGACCAATTACTTTTCCGTTCAGGTTATTATCCATTCCGGCAAGTTTATCAAGCTCGTTTTTACCAACTTTCGTTACAGGAACACCACTCATCATAGAAACTACCTCCGCTACATTTTCTTCAGAAACGGTTTCTTTTTTCTCCTTCACATCTTTGTCCCATTTATCCTGAGCAGAATTCAATTCCATTTGAAGTCTTTCCTCTTCATCTTTCAGTTTTCTTGCTTCAAGATAATCCTGAGCTTTTACAGCTTTCTGCTTCAATTCCTTGATCTCTTCAATTTTCTTTTCAAAATCAATGATTTCTGTAGGAACTTTCATGTTTTTAATATAAACACGAGATCCGGCTTCATCCATCGCGTCGATCGCTTTGTCTGGTAAGAAACGGTCTGTAATATATCTTGATGTCAAATTGACACACGCTGCAATCGCTTCAGGAGTATAAATTACATTGTGGTGCTCTTCATACTTATCTTTGATTTGATTTAAAATCTGAATTGTTTCGTCAATAGAAGTTGGTTCCACCATTACTTTCTGGAATCTTCTTTCCAAAGCACCATCTTTCTCGATGTACTGACGGTATTCATCCAAAGTTGTAGCCCCGATGCATTGAATTTCACCTCTCGCCAAAGCCGGTTTAAACATATTCGAAGCATCTAGACTTCCTGTTGAACTTCCAGCACCTACAATAGTGTGAAGCTCATCAATGAATAAGATGACATCTCTGTTTTTCTCCAACTCAGTCATAATCGCCTTCATTCTTTCTTCAAACTGACCACGGTATTTAGTTCCGGCAACTAAACTTGCCAAATCCAAAGTGATTACACGTTTTCCGTAAAGAACTCTGGAAACTTTTTTCTGTTGAATTCTTAATGCCAAACCTTCTGCAATCGCAGATTTACCAACTCCCGGCTCCCCGATAAGAAGCGGATTGTTTTTCTTTCTACGCGATAAGATTTGCGAAACTCTTTCAATTTCTTTTTCACGACCGATTACAGGGTCTAATTTCCCGTCTCTTGCCAAAGAAGTTAAATCTCTACCAAAGTTATCCAAAGTTGGTGTTTTACTTTTAGCAGAACCTAAATTTCCTGTAGGCTTTCTCATTTGCTCAAATTCCTCTCTTTCATCGTCATCGTCATAAGCGCTCATTTGTGGCGACTCTCCAGAATTTTTAAGCATCGTCTGATATTCTCTTGAAACTCCTTCATAATCGATGTCGTAAGCTCCTAAGATATTTGAAGTAGGGTCCTCATATTTATAAAGAATGCCTAAAAGCAAATGAACGGTATTAATTTCATTACTTTTATATTGTCTGCATTCCAGCTCTGCACGTTTAATAGCATGATCTGCCATTTTTGTGAAAGAAATATTGGTAACCTCCTCAGAAATAGGACTAAGACTTGCTGTATTTAAAGTTTCAATTTTTCTTCTGATTTGTGTTAAATCCGCATTAAGGTTTTGAAGGATTTCTTTTGCAGAGTTTTCTGTTTTTATAATACCTAAAAGTAGATGTTCTGTATTAAGAAATTCACTTTTGAGCCTTTTCGCTTCGCTCTTGCTTTGTTTGAACACTTGGCTCAAACCTTGTGAAAACTTATAATCCATAATATATCTCATTAGAATAAAAGCAACATTGCCATTTATTCATTATCTAAATTACAAATATTTTACCAAAAATCAATAAATGACTTTATGGCAGAAAAAATTTTATTATCTTATTGAAAATGATTAAGTTTGTTGTCTTTTAAAAATTTCTCATGAATCCCGAAATTGCTACCTATGTCGGATATTCCGCTTCACTTTTCATTGTACTGAGTTTCATATTGAAAGATATCAGAAAAATCAGGATTGTGAATATGGTGGGTTGTATCTGTTTTGTCATATATGGTATTTTCAGCGGAATGCTTTGGCCGATCATTATTCCGAACGGATTAATTTGCTTTATTCAGATTTACCACCTTTTGTTGGCTAAAAAGAAATAATGCAAAGAAAAAAAATTATAACCTCTGCTTTCAGCAATTTATACACAGATCAGCGTATAGAGAAGGTTTGCAGAACTTTACATGAAAACGGCTACGAGATTGATTTGATAGGAAATGACTGGAATGGCGCTGAAGAAATGTCGCGACCGTATTCTTTTTCCAGAATTAAATTAATTTCCAAAAGTTTAAAAACTGCTTATTTCGAATTCAACTGGAAATTATACCACGAATTAAAGAAAAAAGCAAATAAAAACACGATTCTTCATGCCAATGATATTGATGCTTTACTTCCCAATTATTTGATTGCTAAAAAGCTGAATATTCCGTTAGTTTTCGACAGTCACGAAATTTTTTCGGAAATGCCTGCGATTCAGGGCAAAATGTCACAAAAATTGTGGCGTTACCTGGAAAAAAAGCTCATTCCTGACATGAAATTCATGATTACGGCCAGTGGAAGCTATGCAAAATGGTTCAAAAAAAAGTATCATGTAGATCCAATTGTGGTTCAGAATGCGCCTCGCAGATTTGAATTCAAAGATGAAATTCGCGATAACAATCCGAAAATTCTTTTATATCAGGGAGCAATCAATCCTTTTCGAGGAATTGATAAGGCTATTTTGGCGATGCATCATTTAGATAATGTAATATTTAAAATTGCTGGATTTGGGCCTAAAAAAGAAGAATATCAGGAATTAGTTATTCAGGAAAACCTTCAGGATAAAGTTCAGTTTATAGGAAAATTTAAACCTGAAAATTTACGCGAAATTACCTCTTCAGCCGATTGCGGTATGAGCATTGAAGAGAACGGGGGAGAAAGCTATTTTTATTCTTTGCCAAATAAAGTTTTAGATTGTATTCAGTCCAGAGTGCCGTTGATTTTGTCAAATCTTACTGAATTGCAGAATATTAAAGACCAATTTGATGTTGGCGAAGTGATAAAAGATCATCAACCTGAAAATATAGCAGAAGCAATAAAGAAAGTTTTAGATAAAGAACGAAGAAACTATCTGCCTGAACTTGAAAAAGCGGCTAATAAACTTTGTTGGGAAAATGAAGAAGTGAAGTTGCTTGAGGTTTTTGAACGAGCGTCAACATCAATCTAAACAAAGATGAATAATCTTAATCATTCAATTCTGCTTTTTATTCTTTTGATCATTTTATCTTGTTCTAATAAAACAAAGGTTGATGCTCAAAATAATGTTTCGGAAATTCAATCTTCAATAAAATATTTTTCAGATAGTTTATTGATGACAAATAATGATATTTTAGAAGATTATTTAGAAAAGTATCAATCTGAAAAGTGTGGAAATCAAAATTATACAAATAAGCAGCTGAAAGATAATTTTAAGGGAATAAAAATCATTAAGAATATCAGAAATAATGCTCAGCAAGATACTGTTTTTGTTGTTCCTTCATTTAATTATTGTGATGATGGAGAGTCTTATGTTTTTTATGACAAGTCTATCCCTCGACTTTTAACAGATTCTTATTGCTGTAATCCACATAATTTATTTGTTATCAAAGATATTGACGAAGATGGAATCAATGAAATTGGTATTTATTATTTATTATTCAAGTTGTGTAAGTAGATATAAATCATTGAGAATATTTAGTTTAAAACAGAACTTTTGGGATGCAATTGCAAGTTCTACGTTCGATATTAATACTCAGGATCCGGATAAAGTAAAATTCAGCGATTTAGTACGAAAAGTAAAAAAGAATCAGTTTGAGATCTGCAATTTTGAAGATGGTAAAACGTACTGGAAAACAGTAACGATAAGGTAAATAAAACATAAATTATTTAAAATCATTCTTAAAATAGAAAAATTTCTAATTTAGTATCTTTGCACAAAGAAAGTATAGAAATGACCATTAAAGAAAAACAGCAGGAAATTATCGACGAATTTGCATTTCTTGACGATTGGGAGCAGAAATATGAATATATTATCGACCTTGGAAAAGAGCTGAAAGGCCTTTCGGAAGATAAAAAAACAGACGAAAATCTGATCAAGGGATGCCAAAGTAAAGTTTGGATTGATGCTGAATTTAAAGATGGAAAATTATTTTTTGATGCAGATTCTGACGGTATATTGCCAAAGGGAATTGTTTCTCTTCTGGTAAGCATTTACAGCGGGCATTCTACTCAGGAAATTTTAGATTCTGATTTCGAATTTATTGCCGAAATCGGATTGCAGGAGTTTCTTTCTCCTTCCAGAGCCAACGGTTTGATGGCGATGACCAAGCAAATTAAATTTTACGCAGTTGCTTATCAGCTGAAGTCTTAGTCGTGACCAGAATTTTAGCATATCGATTTTCCGCTTTTGGCGATGTTGCCATGACGGCGCCTGTATTTCGTGAATTTTTAGAACAAAATCCGGACGTAGAAATTATTATGGTTTCCCGAAGTAATTTTGAGGATTTATTCGCTGATATTCCGAATGTTATATTCAAAGGAATCAACCTTGATGATTATAAAGGTTTCTTTGGATTAAGAAGATTGTCTAATGAATTAATTAAAGAATTTAATCCCGATCTTATCGCTAATCTTCATGATGTGATTCGAACCAAAATTTTAGATAAAATTTACAGAAGAAAAGGATTAAAGGTTTTTAAAATCAATAAAGGAAAGGAAGAAAAAGAAAAACTTACTGATGTTTGGAATCTGGATAAAGTTCAGTTAAAAAAAACAGTTGAACGTTATGCCGATGTTTTTCGCGAAATGGGCTATAAAGTTGAGCTTTCTCATCAATTAAGACCAAAATCTGTTGAAAAATCAGGAATTGGCTTTGCTCCTTTTGCCCAACATAAAGGAAAAATGCTGCCTTTGGAAAAGTCTTTTGAACTGGTAAAAAATTTGGCTCAAAAGCATACTATTTATTTCTTTGGCGGAGGAAAAGCTGAAAAAGAAACCCTTGAACAATGGGAAAATATGATCCCAAATACAAAAAGTTTAGCGGGAAAATTAAGCCTGAAAGAAGAACTTCAGACAATTTCTGAATTGGAAGTGATGATTTCTATGGATTCTGCGAATATGCACTTGGCGAGTCTTGTGGGAACCCGATGTGTTTCCGTTTGGGGTGCAACACATCCTTTTGCCGGGTTTTTAGGATTTGGACAAAGTGATAATGACGTCGTTCAGGTGAAAGATCTTACATGCAGACCCTGTTCTGTTTTTGGAGATAAGGAATGCTATCGTGATGATTGGGCCTGTCTTGAAGAGCTTAATATTCAAAAGATTATCGATAAAATTTAAATAAAAAACCTTTCAATTGTGAAAGGTTTTACTTTATTGCTTTTGCCGGAAGATTTTTCTGTTTTTCTTCAGCAATATAAACTTCTTTTGTTTTCATGTCTGTGAGTTTAATATATTCGCCGGATCTGTTGATTTTTAATGTTATTTTCTTCTTATCCAGCGGATTGGTTAACGTAATTATTCCGTTTTTTATTTCAGAATCCAGTTCTATTTCTTTTGTATCATATTGTACATGAGACTTTTTAATATCCTGATCAATCAACTTTATCTGCTTATTCGGAGAGCAAAGTTCGAGAAAAGCTTTTTCATTGCTTTCGAAAATCAAAATCTTTAAATAAACTTGCTTGGGCTTAATAATATTGATGCTTTTGG
>DKLU01000131.1 GCA_002455915.1 Chryseobacterium sp. UBA6632 | reverse complement strand
AATGAATATGTAAAAGATGCCCTAAACATCGCAAAAGATGGAAGCCGAGCAACTCTTTTTTTTAATTTTTCCAGTGCAACGGGAGTTACAGGAGGTGTTTTGCCATTTGCATCTACGCCCAGAGATTTGGCAGATGCCGTAAACCCTCTGTTTATAAAATATATGCAAAATTATTCTAAAGGCAGATACGGAATTATCCCAATGGATTTTCCTGAGACACCCTCCAACAAAGAGCTTATAAAACAGATTATTGGAAGCAATACTTTCATTGTAGTTGCTCAACCCATATAATGAGATTGAACTAAAAAGATTCTAATTACATAAATGACTAAATCCTTTGAAATATTTTTTCAGGGGATTTATTTTTTCAACGCCAAAATATACTTATCAATATACAATTCCTTCTCTTTCGATTTGTATTGCTGAATATATCGAGGATGTTCCAGCACCGTCATTTTATCAAAAAGCTTTGCTTCTTTATTTAATTTTGAAATAAAATCGGCATTCTTTTTACCTAAAATAAAAACTTCTGAAGTATCGACAATTAAACTGAGATGAAACTGTAAAGATTCAATCATAAAATCTTTTACATCGTTGAAAAGTCCTTTATCATCATAATAATTGGCATTCACCGAACCTTTTTTGGTTTCTCTTACAATCGCCAAAGGAAACGGTGAGTTGATATAAACATCATGATAAAATTCTTCCGCTCCGCCATATTCTTCAATCATATCATACATAAAAACGGAAGAAACTTCGTGGGTTCGGGTAGATTCCATTTTTATTCCGCAAACACTTTCCAAACGTTTGGTATCGGTAAACGGAACTCCGGTAACACCTGCTCCATGGCGACTTGGATTAATTCCGATTAAAAATTTTCTCTGATGAGAATCGTTATAATATTTTTCATAAAACTTTTGCATGACCACTAACGTTTCGGGATTATCCAAATACGGATTAAGCACCTGAAACCCATCAGGAAGACTTCCAGAATATTTCAAGTTTTTATTGAAATCAATAATCTGATCAGCAAAAGTTTTATTCATATTTACATTTTAACGGAGAAAAATAAAATTTTCGGGTTGATCCTCTTCATTGCCATCTACATCGTCTTCATCTCCTTCTTCACTTAAAGCCAATTCAATATCGATAAACTGAATATACAGACCGCAAATATTATCATTCGCATCATAGGCGAAATACACAGGATAGGTTCCATCTCCAAAACCACTGGCAAACATAGGAATCTGAAATTCTGTATTCGGAACCTTCCAATTGATCCAGTCGCCAGCCTCTCTCTGATTGCTAGGATTTTCCTGATAATTTTGGGCGAAAAGTTCCGCAAAATAATCATCGTACATATTATCTACATTTGATTCCTCAACAAATTGATCTACAAAAGGAAGTACTTCTTTATCCGTAATACAGCCTAAGCCGGCATCCACTCCAAAACCGAAATAATCGTCTTCAGTTACGCCTTCGAGCTCTTCAATCCCGATTAAAGCTTCTCTGTAAATAACAGGTTTTTCTTTTGTAAACTCAACTTTTACAACTGCATACCTGTCGCCCCAGTCTTCAGATTTCACTACAGAAATGGTCACCGGAAAATTTCCTTTTGGCGCCTGAATAAAATAAGGAGATTGATGGTTATCCAAAGAAACAAGCGGATCTCTCACCACAATTTTTCCGGAAGGCAAAGAAACACTTCCGATTTCAATAGTTTCTAGTGGCTGACCTTCAATTTCATTTAAAGTAAAATAAGACTCAAGATCTGTTGGGCAAATCAAAATATCTTTTACTTCTTCATACTTCTGCATCCAGTTTTCGTTCATATTTAAATATTTTTTTGAATTGATTTTAATTTTTTAAAAATAAGGATGATTTATTCCAAATCAAAATTCAAGACATAAAAAAAGCAGTCTCAAATTGAAACTGCCCATGTCTTTCTATTGAAATGAAAATTAATTAATATCAACATTCATTATGGTTCCAACATAATTCAAATCCATTGTGATTCCTCCCGCTACAATATGATTGGTTCCGGCTCCGCTACAGTCGAGTCCTAAAGTATAAGAACCTGTTGGTGTAGTGATGGTAATCTGCTTCCATTCTACCTCATCGGTAATACTTTGATCGATACTTGTCGCAGGAATATTATAAACTGTATTAGTTCCGTCTTTTGCAAGCACTCTCCACTGATTAATCGGGAATGATGCATCATACGTAGAATTGTGATCTTTGTAGAATTCTCCACGCTCAGAAGGCAAAAGAACAGGTACGTCATTGAAAATCATAGGAAGGCATGTTCCTGGATTTTGTGTGTTAAAGCTTTTTAATGTAAAAGTAATGTCTACTGCAGAGGTATTATTTACTTTTACCTGATTTTGTTGAGCATAAGAAAATGAGCTTACCAACAGTAAGCAAAATAATGAGATGTACTTCATGATTAAGTTTTTAATTGATTTTGTGTGTAAAATAAAATTCTGTGTGTAAATTAATTTCTTGAATGATAGAAAACGGACCTTCGCGAATGCAAAAAGCCATAAGGTTTGATTTTTTCATGTAAACATTAATTTTTTGGTGTAATAAAAGTATAAAATTTTAATCAATATTTCCAT
Organism: Chryseobacterium sp. UBA6632; assembly: GCA_002455915.1. Taxonomy (GTDB): domain Bacteria; phylum Bacteroidota; class Bacteroidia; order Flavobacteriales; family Weeksellaceae; genus Chryseobacterium. The sequence continues at coordinate 1,712 of DKLU01000131.1, read as the reverse complement.
TAAAAGTGAAAAATAATATTGATTTTCTAATATTTCTATGATTTCATTAAAAAATAAAATCCCTTTCAGTAAAAACCAAAAGGGATTATAAATTTATATTTTATTTTGAATTAAATTAATCCAAACTGTTCAAAATGATGTGTAAAATGTTTTTTATGCATTAATTCCCACATTTCTTTATTCAGCTTTCCGAACACGAAATTCATATGTTCTGCATGAGGATTTTCTTTATAATATATGGAAAATCTCTTCAAATTATCTAAGAAAGACTGTTTCGCAGCATCTAGATTTTTATGTTTTAATTCTAATAATTTCTCATCTTCAGCTAAGAACGGTGCAGGGAAATCTTTCGGCATTTTTCTGTGATTGTACAAAGAATCCTGCCATTTTTCCAACTGCTCTTCCGGTGTGAAACATTTATCAGCTTCCGGTTCGCCCAGGCTTACCAAAACGCTGTATTCCAAATGTTCAATCATTTGCTGAGGTGTCATTTTACCCCAATTTGGCTGAGTAGATTCCGTTAAACCATTTAACGTTTTCTGAATATGTTTTACATTTAAATCGATGAAAGGAGAATGTTTTGCCACCAAAGTTAAAATCGTAGCAACACAAACGATCTCATCTCTTTGGTTCACAACCTCAACCAACCATTTTACAACACCTGAAGGAATATTTCTTCCTTTTACTCCACGATTGATTTTTTCTTTCGCCGTTAAGTAAACTGTAATCGTATCTCCCGCATAAACAGGCTTAAAGAACGAACAGTTTTCAAGTCCATAATTCGCAATAACAGGTCCTTTTTTACCAGAAACAAACAATCCAGCCGCCGCAGAAAGGATAAAATATCCATGAGCAACGGTTTTATCAAATATAGTTCCCGTTAAGCTTGTTGCATCTGTATGTGCGTAGAAATGATCCCAAGAAACATTAGAGAAATTCACGATATCTGCATCAGTTACCGTTCTTCCTGCTGTTTCTAAAGAATCGCCAACCTCAACTTCTTCAAAATATTTCTGGAAAGGATGTTTGTCTGAATATTTTTTCTCAGCACCTTGCTGATAAATTTTAGTAATAGCCGTCAACGTATCCGGAGAACCCTGAATCGCTGTTTTTTGAAGGAAGAAATGAAGACCGCCTAAACCGCCCATTTCCTCACCACCACCCGCTCTTCCGGGACCACCGTGCATCAACGTCGGAAGCGGAGAACCATGACCTGTACTTTCTTTTGCATTGTCTCTGTTTAACACGAAAATTCTTCCGTGTTGAGAAGCCATTTTCCATGAAGTTTCTGCTACAAAATTGTTATCGTAAGAAACAATAGAACCTACCAAACTTCCTTTTCCTCTCTTTGCTAATGCTGCAGCTTCTTCCGCATCTTTGTATGGCATCAACGTAGAAACCGGGCCGAAAGCTTCGACATCATGAGAGATATTTTTTTCGAAAGGTTTGTCATTTAAGAACAACTTCGGGCTCATAAATGCTCCTTTTTCATAGTCCGCATCTACCAATTCATGTTTTCCGTCGTAGATCAGTTCGTTTTCAGTTTTTAGAATATCAACTTTTCTTAAAACCTCATCATACTGCTGTTTTCCAACCAAAGAACCCATTCTTGTTTCTCTGCTTAACGGGTTTCCGATTTTTGTCTGATCTAAAGCTTTAGATAAAGCATTCTGAACATCACCGATTAAGTTTTCCGGAACGATAATTCTTCG
>DKLU01000130.1:372-2821 GCA_002455915.1 Chryseobacterium sp. UBA6632 | reverse complement strand
CGGATGGTTTTGGTAAGCCGAAAACCGTTTATACGATTTTTGAAACATCAATTATTCTGAAAAATAGAAAAGAAATCAAAACCTATGCTTTAAATGATTCTGAGTTTATTGAAGTGAAAAAATTAATGAGAAAATAAAACGAAGCCCTTCCACGTTTGATATAAATACATAAATTATTGCCGAATTTGCTTTTAAAAATTTATCTGTAATTATTCTTAATAAATTGCTTATTTTTGATTGCTCGGTGAGCAAATGCTTTAATTAACGACTCATAACATTTACCCTAAGCCATAACTCTATGAAAAAATTGTATTGCTTCGACTTTGACGGAACTCTTACTTACAAAGATACCATGTTTATGTATCTTAAGTTCTACGATTCTGCTAAGTTTCGTGTGCAATTTTTGAGACACGTGCCGCTTTTTATTTTGTTGAAATTAAAATTAGCTGAGACAGAAAAGGTGAAAAAGAGCTTTATCGGTTCTATTCTTAAAGGTCAGTCTCAGGAAAAAATTGAGAAAAAAACCAAACAGTTTTTTGATGAACATTATCCTAAAATCGTAAGAGAGAACGCATTAGATTTTATAAATAATATCGATAGAAACAATACACAAAGCTTACTGGTAACGGCTTCCCTTGATATTTGGACCAAACCTTTCGCTGAGGCATTCCAAATGCAGCTGGTTTCTACGCGTGCCGAGTTTAAAGACGGGGTCTTTACAGGAAATTTTATTGGTAGAAACTGCAACGGAAAGGAAAAACTGGTAAGGATAAAAAGTGAAATAAACGACCATAAATACGATAAAATCATAGCATTTGGAGATACTTCCGGCGACGAGCCAATGCTGAAATGGGCAAATGAAGGTCATTATCAATTTTTTCACTAATTTTGGGTGGTAAAAATGTAAAAATGAAAAAACTGCTTATTTTGTGCTTTGCAGTCGTAATGAGTTGCACAAGTACAAGCACACCATCCCAAAAGTCATCAGACATGCAGACAAAAACTGAAATCATCGCTTCCGAATCACAAGGTGGTGCGGATGAGGCTGGTTTTAAAATTATTAAAAATGATGCTGAATTTCAGAAAGCATTGAAAGGAAACTCTTCTCAGCTAATTGTTGAAGGAAGTGAGCCCGCGCCTGAAAAAACAATTAAATTTCCTACGGATAAGAAAGTTGTTTTGTATAATTCAGGTATGTTCAGATCCGGAGATCACAGAATTACTGATATCAAAAGTGTTTCTGTAAAAGATAATGTGCTGTATGTTGAGGTTCCTTATGTGGAGCATGGCGGGATGGAAATACAGGTAATTTCTAATCCGTATGTGATTTTTACAGTTCCATCAAATTACAATTTCACCTCTGTAGAATTAAAATCTTCAAAATAAAAATGAATAAGATCTATTTAGATAACGCTGCAACTACGCCACTTTCAGAAGAAGTTATCGATGCCATGGTATCTACCATGAAGATGAACTTCGGAAATCCTTCTTCCACCCACAGCTTTGGGCAGGAAGCGAAGATTCTTATTGAAAATGTGAGAAGGCAGGTTGCTGATTATCTTCATGTAACTCCCGCAGAGATTATTTTTACGTCTTGCGGAACAGAGTCGAACAACATGATTATAAAATCAAGCGTTGAACACCTTGGAGTAGAAAGAATTATCAGTTCGCCTTTAGAGCACAAATGTGTTTCTGAAAGTATTTTGGATATGAAAGCAAGAAAGGGAGTAGAGGTAAACTATATCCGTCCTAATGAAAAAGGAGATATTGATTTAAATAAGCTTGAAGAATTACTGAAAGCTTCAGATAAAAAAACATTAGTAAGCTTAATGCATGCCAATAACGAAATTGGAAATATCGTTGATATTAAGAAAATCGCAGGATTGTGTAAGGCTAATAATGCTCTTTTCCACTCAGATACGGTGCAGACTATGGCTCACATGAATTTAGATCTGTCTGATATTCAGGTTGATTTTGCTTCTTGCAGTGCGCATAAATTCCACGGTCCAAAAGGAGTTGGTTTTGCTTTTATCAGAAAATCCAGCGGTTTGAAAGGAATTATTACCGGAGGTCCTCAGGAAAGAAGCTTAAGAGCAGGAACAGAAAATGTGGCAGGAATTGTAGGGTTGGGTAAAGCATTGGAACTTTCATTAAATAATATGGAAGCATATACCAACCATATGCAGGAAATCAAAAACTATACAGCTGAAAGACTTTCTGCCGAGATTCCGGGTATTAAATTCAACGGAAGAAGTGCTGAGCAGGAAAATAGTCTTTACACGGTTTTAAGCGCTTTATTGCCTTATAAAAACCCTTTAATCGGGCTTCAATTAGATATGAAGGGAATTGCAATTTCTCAGGGAAGTGCATGTTCTTCGGGAGCTTCTAAGCCATCAATGGTTATGATGATGGTTTTATCAGAAGATGAGATGGATCATTGTACGCCGCT
>DKLU01000130.1:0-308 GCA_002455915.1 Chryseobacterium sp. UBA6632 | reverse complement strand
TGGATCATTGTACGCCGCTTCGTATTTCATTCAGTCATTTAACGACTAAAGAAGATATCGATACTTTTGTAAATGCTCTGAAGGAGATCTCTAAAGATTTCGTTATAGAAAATACAAATGTTGAGCATAGATAGTCTTATTAGTCAAAAATCGTAATTTTGAATATCCAATTAAGGATTACAAACAGAATATAATATTAATTTAAATAAAAGAAACAAAATGGCTTTAGAAATTACAGATAGCTCATTTCAGGAAACGGTTTTAAAATCAGAAGTACCGGTATTAGTAGACTTTTGGGCTGTATGGTG
>DKLU01000132.1 GCA_002455915.1 Chryseobacterium sp. UBA6632 | reverse complement strand
TTTATTGCTGAAGCCTTCATAGCAGAATTTCATTAGCTGAATCTCGGTTGAAGAAAGTTCTTCCTGGCTTTTTTTCTGACGTTCCATATACTCTGTTACAGCAAGTGGTTGTTGCTCCCATTCTTTAGAATATTTTTCAAAATCGAAGGTGTCGGAAGCTATTTTACCCTTAATAATATCTTTAATGACATTACTTTTTTTCTGACAGTAATAAATATTTGGGATTTTTGAAAGAATTTCCGCCATATCTTCCTGATATGTTCCGGAATAAGTAATAATTGGAGTTTCGCTATTGTTTTTTCGGATGTATTTTATGGCTTCAATGCCACTTAGAACAGGCATGAAAAGTTCCACAATAAACACATCTTCCTGCCTTCTGTAGATTCTGTTTACCAGCTCGTGGCCGTTATTACAGTCATTCAGAAGCATATAGAAAGGATTTTCCTGCAGCGTTTTGATCATTATTTTTTTGAAATAAAAATCGCTGTCTGCTATTGAAAACCGTACAGTATTGCTTAAAAGTTTGCTCACTTTAATATCGATTTGGTGTAGATATATAAAATTTTTGGTGGTCTAAGTTATGAAAATCTGATGAATGTGAAAATTAATCTTAAATTAATTAACAAAGCTTCATTATTTTACTAAAAAAGATAAATTTTGTGCATAAATTATTTTTTTTATAAATTCACCATCCCAAACAAATCACAATTATTATGTCTTCGAACAGGGAGAAAAAATTAAACAAGTCAGACGTCAGAGCGGGCATTTGGAAATTCGTTCTGTCATTTATAGCATTGTCGGCCGTATCCTTCATGGCTGTATTTTTCTTTTTTAAAAGCTATGATCTGCAACGAAAAGGTATTCAGAAGGAGGTAGATGAGTACAAAAACCTACTGAGCCGCAACGAGCTCCTCAAAATTCAAATCGATAGTATACACTACAGAATGACTCTGCTAGACATCAATAAAGTAGAGAATGATATCTTTCTGAGAAATTATATCATGGATAACGTACGTGATGCCAAAAACATCATGGGAGCAGATAGTGCGAAAAATTTTAAGCATTATTCTGTTTTGCTGAAACATCTTGAACCTATGTTGGCTCTAAAAACACAGATCATTAACATTTCAAATAAAGAGCAGACTGCCCTGAGAGATCTTAATGAATGTATGGGGAAAGTGGTGCGTGTAAACAGCGAGCTGCGCGTAGACCCTACCAGAAAGTTTACCGGAAGTAGAAAAAGAAGATAAAAACACAAGCTATGCAAGGACAAATTACACTATCAAAAAAAGAAAGACACTATCAGTTTTTATATCTTGTACTGATGCTTTTGGCAGCGTTGATATTTTTAGGAATTATTTTTCTGAAAGGTTTTGAATCACCTTTTTCATCTTCAGATATGATCTCTATTCAGACGTTGGATCAGAAATCGAAGTTCGATCAGCAGCAGAAGATCGTTCAGCCATTATTAGACAGTACTTTTACGCAAATCAGTAAACTGACGGATGAGGCGCCGCAGCCTTTTGAAGAAAACAATATTCGATACGGAATTAATGATATTGCCAACTCTTTCGAAAATGCAGGCGTTACAGATCTTCGTAAACAGGGATATCCTCAGATTGCGCAGTTTTACAAAATGTACTTTGATGATAAAAAACTGATCTCAAAAAAATCTGAAAACATTAAAATATTCGAAAAGCAGTTTCAGGATTGTTCTATTGGCTTTAAAGAGAAAAAAGATCAGCTTCTTCAGCGCGATAATGCTTTAAAATCAAGAAACGAATAAAGACCAACACACCTTAGAAACATCACACAATACATCACAATTATTAACTATGAATTATTTTCAAAAGAACAAAAAGAACATTATCATTGGTGTTATCGCAACCCTGCTTATAGCCGCTTTGGTAGCTTTGTGGCTGCAGAAAAAGGTTATCCATTCTGCGGATGACATTGTAGGCGTTGTGTACCCATCTTCAGTGGCGGTAGGAGATACGCTTTCCTTTGAAGATAAGACTAAATTTGCGAAATTCAAGAAATGGGATTTTGGAGATGGCGCGACTTCCGATAAGAGCAAAGGGTTTCACTTTTACAATAAACCGGGATATTATCAGGTAACGTTGATTATCGATAATAAATATTCTAAATCTTTTCCCGTTTTGGTATCTGCACGAGGGATTCAGAAGCCTAAAGACAGTATAAAATCTACCACAAGTATTGATGCGCAAACGCAGGCGATGCAGTTTGAGAACGTACAATTCCGTGCGATTTCTGATGCCAAACAGTTTACATGGAAATTCGGGGAAACAGGAAATATCGATTCTAAAGAAAAACTGGCGATTTATTCTTACAAAAAACCGGGAGATTACACCGTGACTTTGTATACAGACGAAAATGCTGAGCCTATTTTGCATCACATCAAAATTCTTCAGGCTTATAATCCTTTAGACGATGAAGAAGTAACGGTGGAAGATTCTTATGCTAAAATTGATAACGATTTTAAATATCACCTTCAGCAAATCGCCAACGGCAACAGCTTCAACACCCATTACAATTATTTGCTTCAAAAATACCTGTGTAACAACGAAAATACGGTTGTGAAAGTAAACGACAGCAAGCAGAATAATTTCTACATGTACTGCGCCGGACTTCAGTTTGATAAAAACAACGTGATCCAAACCGTGAAGGTAAACTTCGACGATGCGCAAAATTGTGTAACCAAAGTAGACATCAACCAAAGCAAATAAAAACTATGCCCAGATTTTTTTCGGGCAAGCCAATCATAAAAGAAAATTAGGATGAAAAATAAATTTCCTCTAGCAGCATATTACATAGGAGTTTCAGTGTTGTTAACGAGCTGTCAGGTAAAATTACCTTCGAAAAGAACTCCCGAGCCTTCGCAGTATGGTCAAATAGATAATTCTTCAGTAATTAACGGTTATCCGAAAAAGGCTACACCGTGGATTGCTATTTCAGACCGATCACGAAATACGGCTTATTTAGATAAAAGTGATGAAAAATCATATAAAGAAGTGAAATTTCTGGAGCCTTTGATGGTTTTAAAACATCGTGACGGAATGGTAAAGGTAGCCGAATATATCCCGGATGCTTTAATGAAAAAGGTTTCGTCTAAACAGATTAAAACGTACGGATGGATTCCAGAATCTGATCTTCTTTTGTGGAACAATTCTTTGAAAAGCGAAAAGACAGGCTTTCCTGTGAGAGTCGCGGTTGTTCCGAGTAATAGTGATGTAATTCGAAGCGCCGAAAGGTATTATAAAAACGATTCCATCATGGTTTTCAATTCTCCAAGTCTTATCGAGCAGGCGAATGTGAAAATCCCAAACGGACAAATGGTTTACGTGTACAAACAGGCAGAAAATAACAAACGATTTTTAGTCGGAAAAAAACCGAGTGTAGATATTGACAGTATTAATTCAAGCTTATACGGATGGGTAAGTTCCAACGTAATTTCCGCTTGGGGAGAGCGTTCTGCAGTAAAAATGAAAAATACGACGGGCGTGAAAGAATCTTCATTGGGAATTCATGAAGGTGCTCCCGGAATGCCGGATAGCGAAAATAAAACTGCCGTTTTGTTGACCGATGTTAACAAAAGAACGCCTTTGGATAATATTTTCCCAATTACTTTAGCTTTAAACGAAAAAGAAACACCAGATTCTAAAACGAAATATTTTACGAATATTTTAGATTATAGTAAAAATTATGTTTTCAATGTTTTAGGTGAGCCGATCTATTTTGATCGCTATCGCGAAATTACAGAGAAAAACAAACGGGCAAATATTGTTTTTGCATTGGATATCAGTGCTCCAAATGCTCCGTATGCGCCTATCGTAAAGTCTTTATTGCAGGATTTACAGCTTAGATTTGAAAAGCCTTCTTACTTTAATCAGGTAAAATATGGAGTGGTGTTGTATAAAAATAATTCTTGTGGAGATAATGTCGCTGTTTCTCCTTTAAGCACAGATTATAGCAAAATCACAACATTTATCGATCAGAAAACAAACGAAATGAACTGCCCAAGTAATAACGGCTATCAACCGGTAAACGAAGGCTTGATGGCGGCAGGAAATCTTCTTTCTAATTTTCCTGATGAAACGAATATCGTGATCGGAGTAGGAACTTCTGCTAACCAAAGCGGAAATATGTATGGAGTTATTAATTCTCTGACGCAGGCTCAGGCGAGATTAATTATGTTTCAAACAAGCGCTAGATCATCAGATACTTACAATGATTATGTGTTGATGGCTGAAAATGTAGTAACCAATACCGCTAAAAATATTGCTGAACTGAAAAAGCAGAAAATAATTAATCAAAATGATGTTTTAACTAAAAATAATTTTAGCTTAAAAGAAGGTGAAACCGGCTTCTTCTCATTAGATTATCCAAAACAAAGTATGTCTCAGGGGTTTGTGATTTTTCCTAAAAAAGGAGATATTGGCACTCCGGGATTCCTGAAAAAATCTGTGGACAGCCTAATTGCTCAGGTAACTTTAGACAATTCAACCATTGATAAATCGTTGAATGATTATTTCCACTCTTCAGTTGGAGCTGGGAAAACGGATGTTGATGTCAAGTACAAATATCTTTATCCGGGGCTTACGAATCCGGTTCCGGCGGGGATTGCCGCTCAGTTGATCAATTACGGAAGTCCGTTTTTGGTGAAAGGTTATATTCCAAAAGATCTAAAAGATTACAAACCGGGCTTAGAAAAAGGTATTTTAATTTCTGAAACTGAATATGATAATTTGAAAGCTTTCTATACAGAAGTTTACGAAAATACGGGCGCAGGAAGAACAGATTTCAGCCAGTCTAGAGCAATCAGAGAATATATTAAACTGTTGAAAAAGTATAATCCTACCCTGAAATTTATGGATAAAGGCGAATTATACCAACAGCCAATGGCTTATACCGTTGGAGTAAGTACTGGTTTTGATAATTCTGAAGAAGAATTGATGGCTAAATACAACTTAAAAGGCTGGAAAAAATCTGATATTATTACCAATGAAACGGTAAAAACATATTTCGCAAGCTATAAAAACCTAGCAGAAAGAATGTTGACGCACAGAAATGACCCAGCTGTGAAAATCAAGCAGAACGGACAGGAATTTTATTGGCTGAATGAATACTTTATGCCAACCATGATGCCTGTGGAAGAGCCAGAATATACTAAGCATTAATATGTTAAGAATAATAAAAAGCAGAAAATTATTTCTGCTTTTTTCTTTTTTGATGTAAAATTTTTATCTTTACACTACCCAAATCATATAAATATTATGTCAGATCAATCATCACCTCATGAAGGCAAACACTTTGTCGTTCAAAAAGGTAAGGCGCAATGCGACAAGGGTGATCAGTTCCCTCAATATAAAGTGACTGTTCACGAGCATCACTACTGGAATGATTCTGGAGGTAGCGAAGATTACCTTGCCGTTACAGAAGACGATTTACAGTTTAATCCTCAAGGTCCGAGTTTCGGAAAATGTTTGCTTAAACCTACTCCGGGAGGTTATTTGCCTTGTGCTTATGCTCCTGCTGGGAAATGGCAGAAAACGTATGAAAATGTAAAGGTAATGGGCAAAAAAATAGTTACCGAAGCTTCTGAACTGCAATGTACTACTGGCGGAAAAATCACGATAAAAGACCACGGACAACGTGGAGAAATGAGCAAGAAGAATGTGAAAAATGCAGACAGTAAAACGGTGCAGAACATTAATCCGCTTGTGAAGATGGATGACTTCAAAGAAGCTGTTGAAGAAAGTGAAATAGATGCTTATTAACCTTAAAAACACTTTCTGATATGTCTAAACAAGGAGTTTCAAAAATTTCAGGAAATGCCTCTCCCAAAGTAGGCGAGAAAATTGTATACAAAATAGATTCCTGGTATCCTGCAACGCCAGAGGATCAGAAAAATCCTGCAAGGGTAACCTGGGAATTGTTCAAAAAACGTTCAGACGGTAAGTTTACCTCAACCAATATTAAAAAAGTAGGCGACAGCAGTTTTACTTTTGGTGAAGTTGCGCACAAAAATACATACCGTTTAGAAGCTTATCTTCATCAACCTGAAGGAAGTGGACCAACAACCATTGATATCAATCCTCAGCAGACTGCGATTCCAAAGATCAATAAAGTGGAATTGCATTATGTTGATGATTCTAAAGGAAATACTTTTAGCTATACTGAAAAATTGGTTGCCAAAGCACAATGCGTCAATCTTTCAGGCGAAAAATTGTTGTTTACCCTTTGGGAAGATGATGCAGCAGGAGATGGGCATAATTCTAATAATTTATTTGTTGATAGCAAGCAAGTTACCGTGGAGCGAAATGGCGTGGCAACCGCAGAATTTGTTTTAACGAAAGCTTTAATGCAAAAAGCTGCGAAAGGTGAGGTGGATGCAAAAGAACTCGAGTTTTATGTTACCGTAGAATATTACAAGAATAAAAAACATGCAACAAATAATGTTGATGTTAAAAATCCAGATTACAAACCACCTGTAGCAACACCTAAACCTGCTCCACCTCCAAAATCCAAAGCTCCGGCTTCACCGCCGCCAGCTGCTAAAACTCCTAAAGCTGCGGGCTCTCCGGCAGCTCAAAAGCCTGAATCTAAAAAAGAAGAAAAAGGCATCATAGACAGAGCAACGGAGTCTGTTAAAAATAAATTGGGCGAACTTTGGGATTGGTGGGAATCTCCAGGCGTGGTAAAGCCTCAACAAAAGCCTACTGTGCAAAAACCTGAAGGTAAAACCGTTAGCCAGGTTGGAAATGTGAAAAAGGAAACCTTTAAAAAAGTGGTGGGCTTAGGAAAAGAAGCTGTTATTTATATTTCAAGCGAAATTGCTACGGAAATTAAACTGGATAAAGCAGGTAAGTTGGAATCATATCCAGACTACGGAGGTTACAACGGCATGGAAGAATACAAGGAAAATAATAAATTGTATAGCAAAAAAGTTTCTAACACCAGAAGTGCCTTTCCGCTTTATAAAATGTATATTTATCGAGGAAGTACGATTGGAGAAGCTGTAAAAAAGCTAAAGCAGGATTTGGAATTTAAAACTCATGAAAATGCTGAATCTGAAGTTTTAACAGTGGCCAGGCATGCTCAAACCAATAATAAAGATTACGGGAAAAGTGGGCCATTGCCACCAAATACGGTTGATTCATTGTATAGAATTCGATATATGCAAGCTTGGAATCATGCTAAAAAAGAAAGTTTCAGATATAGAATCGTTACCGATAATACAACCAATCTGAAACCTGTAACCGATGTTAAAAAAGAAGTTTCCAGCGGTGCAATGACTTTGGGAAGTAGAAGTTCAATTTCTATAGATCCTTGGAGGTCTTCGGGGCTTATCGGCTGTGTAGGTATCAGAAATTCTGATGGCGAAACACATTCTAGCTGCGCCAAAGAATATCCTAATCAGGATGCCGCCAACTACAAGTTTATTTATCATGCTTTAAATAATTATCTTGAAGGTATTGTTCCGGAACTAAAAGGAGTGTATGGAAGAAGAGGTTATTCCAGCGATGGAAAGGTGGCAGTGGCAGCTTCAACGTATGAAGAAGAAATAAAAGTTTTTGTATTGGTAGATCCGCTTCCGGAATTAAGTGCTTGTAAATTAAATCTTAAAAAAGACGGAAGGGAAGAGTTTTATAAAGAATTCGGAACGGCAGCGATTGATTTGGTTGAAAGTAAAGGAAAATCTAATAAATTTAAAGGACTTTATATGGTGGCTCAAAGAAGACAGGAAAATGGATTCAAATTGGCTGTACCAAATAATAATCCGATGAATATCAAAGGTAGCGGAGATTTAGGATCTTCTCCTTTAAAAACGCATGAGTACGAAAATGGTAAAAAAGTAAATTTAACAGACGGTTTTGCTAATTTCTCTACTGTTGAAAAAGGGTTTGAAGGCTATCTTTCGTTATTGGATAAAAATTATAATGATGCCTATAATGCTATTTTAGATGATACAAAAACGGTAGATGACTTCCTGAATGGTATGCAGGATAACGGAAGATTGGGCGCGTATGCTACAGATCCTAATTACAAAACTTTAATTAAAGGAATTTTTAATGGGGTAGTGAAAGATTATAAAGCAATTTTGGAATATAAATTGTGTCGTGAGAAAAAAGAAGATGAGAAAACTAAAATTAAAAAAGACATTGAGCTTTTGAATAAACTTAAATAAATCTAATATGTATTTTAAAAATAAATTAGTTCTTTTTTTACTATGTCTGCTATTTTACAGTTGCGACGGACAAAAAACGAAGCCTAAAAACTGCAATAGCGATGAAGCAATGAATACTGTAAATGCCTTACCGGAAGTAAAAAAACAAAGTAAATATGTAGATTCTCTTTCAAAAGGTAAGCAACATTTGTCTTTCATGGTAGATTCTTTAACGGTGAAAAATAAGCCGTTTTACAGAGTGAAAACAGGATTTGATGGGCCAATGAGGTGGGAAACTTACACGATTTTTTATGTAGATAAAAACAATTGCAGTGATGTTTTAGTAGATGATGTTGTTTCAGGAAATGTTATTTCGCTGGAGCAATGGAGAAATTTAAATAAAAAAAAGCCAAAAATGACCAAAGATAATACAACAGATACAAAAACAGCTTCTTTTGCTGATCTTTTTGATGAAGGAAGTAATATAGATTTTACGCCCGCAGACCTTTCTAAAAATACTCCTGAAATAAATGCTTTCAAATCGAAGTTGTCTGCATTTGAAGCTTCAAACCCGGAGCCTTCAGATTTTGATTTTGATGATTTGTCATTGCTTATTAATAACGAAACGTTCAGCAATAATGAGCGATTTGTCAATAGTTCGTGGCTGGAGTATTTCATGAATAAATATCCTTTCAAACGTCCTATTACAGATAAATTGATGAATTTAGCCATCGCTCAGGAAGATCTTTCTGCTGTTAAAATTTTAAGCAAAAATTATATTTTCTCTCAAAAAGAAATTGAACAGGCTAAAGAAAAGAAAGTGTATAAAGATGGATTGCATGGCAAGCTTGATACTGAAGAATATTACGATCCTGCATTTTCAAAAATTGATCAGATTTTAGCATTTATTACAACTTCATATTCAAAAAATCACATTCAGGATCCGGATGGGTTTACTAACTTGAGGAAGGATAAAACCACAACTTCACAGATTTTAGATAAATTAAATTCCGGACAAAATGTTGATGTGGTAGACAATTATGGAGATTGGTTTTTGGTTAAAACGAAAACTGGCAAAGAAGGATATGTTCATAAAACAAGAATAAAATCAATTTAACGTAAAATTAATTTAATCAAAATATCAGAAGCTGTACGAGATTGTGCAGCTTTTTTTATTTCAACTGAATTTTTAAGTTCTTTTAAGTTTACAAATGCTTAGAAAAATTTAAGATTTGGTATTAAAATTGCTAATGAGATGTTAACAAATGTTAAATCTTATGATTCGAAAAAACTTTATTAGCTTAAGTGTTTTAGCTTTTTTATGCCTTTACTCCTGCAAACAAACGGAGACTGTGGCGGCAGCTACTAATACTGAAAATCATGTTCCTAAAACCAATTCTTCTAAAAAGGTTGTTCCTCCGAAAACCGACTCAATAAAAGAAGTAAAAACTGCTGTAATTGATTCTCTTAATGCCAAAGAAATTCTGACATTAGAAGGAAAATACAATGCAAAAACATGTGAAAACGGAAGATTTTCAATAGAATTAACCAATAAAGACGGGAAAAAAGTAGGATACAAAATCTACGACAGCAAAAAAGTAATTGCTTCTGGAAGAGCAAATATTGCTAAATCTGTAAACAAAAATGAATTCGATATTTCCCTTGGTGCCATGGGAGGTCTTTTGAAAGGAGATACCTTGGTCATTCAAAATTATGGAAATTCAATGAACGAGTTTGATCATTTTGGGCAGTGTGCCGACAAATACCTTAATTTCATCAAATAACAACACGATATCGTTTTAAAATTTTAAAAGCATTCAAATTTTTGGATGCTTTTTTTATGAATTTAAATGTGAACCATCATTGTGATTTGTCATTCTGTAAGATATTATGCAAATCATAGATTTTGATAAATAAAATTTTTAAACTAATTTGGTTTACGCCAAAAAACAAAACTATGATTATTCATTTTATTCTTTCCGGCGAAACGTTGGAAAGTATATCTGAAAAAATACATCTCGAAAATCCGAAGCATCTTAAAGAATATCACAATCAAAGATGTTCTGCTCATGATTATATTCATGAAAATCTCATTCCCGGAAAGCGACTTTTTGTACCCAATATAGAAGAAATCAGAAATTTTAATCTGTTGAATGATGCGCCATTCAAAAGTCCGGAACTCAATCCTGTTTTAAATTTTGAGCCTAAAAATTTCAGCAAAATTTATTTTGTAAGAATTACCGAAGAAAAGGAAAAAGACGGTGAAACAAAAGACAATACACTTACGTATACGGCTTCTGTAAAGTGGATTGAAACTATTGGCAATCAGCATACATTTTATCTATATAAAAATAATTTTACCGATGGGCAGTCCAGCAAAATGGCAGATTTGGCTATGGAAAGCATTCGGTCATTAAATCCTTTAATTATTAAAACCGACCTGAAAGGAAAGTTAATGAATGTAAGCTTAAAAGAGGAAACGATTAAAAATTTTAATAAAATAAAAGAACGTTTGCTCGATCTTTTTCCGGATCAATATGCTGAAATGTATATCAAAGAGTTTGAAATTGCGGTTTTAAATCAGGAATTATTTAATAAAAGAATGCAAGATGATCCTTTTATTAAGAATTATTTTGCGCCAGTTAGAAGTTCATTTACCAATGGAAAGTCTTTTTATGATCAAAAAATCGAAGATAAAGTAATAACGGTTCAGCAAAAAGTAGAAGATGTGAATTATACTTCAGAAATTGTCCTTTTGCAGAATGTTTTTTCGATTTCAGAAGCAGATTTTAACGGAAAATATACGCTTTACACCCAAACAGGAATTGTAAAAAAAGCAGATTTATATTATGATATATCTCTTTACGGGGTAAAATATTCTACTTTTTTTTCTTTTGATGAATTGTCTTAAAATACTGTTAGTATTAATTTTATATTAAATTTTTAAATCCAAAGTCGTAGAATTACTACATCAAATCGTAGAATTACGACAAAATTTAAAAATTGTTTTAAAATGTTTTCAGAAAAATTTTAACCGTTTTATATTTGTATCACAATCACTGAATCACAAAATATTATTAACGATAAAATTTACAAATCATGGCAGCAAATTCTAGAGGAATTTTAAAATTCAACGGGGGCGAGGGTCAGAAATTATTAAAGCTGAACTACAGCGTTTCAAGATCTACAGACGTATCTGGTAGAGTAGCATCAGACCCATCTAATGCAATCATTAAACTTACAGTGGAAGCTACTGAAAAATCAGACATCCTGGAAAGTTTACTAAATGGAAAATACAAGCCTACGCAAGGTGAAATTACATTCAA
>DKLU01000462.1:653-10019 GCA_002455915.1 Chryseobacterium sp. UBA6632 | reverse complement strand
TTTCAGATAAAAAGGCTCGAAATACGCAATATCTTCAAACTCTTTATTGTTGATCTTTTCAAGGGATTTATTGATTAAATATTGTGCAGAAGGGTAGATGGATGCATTATATTCGGCATTCGGAAGTTGCAAAATTTCCTGTGCTTTCTTCGCTCCGTCTCCTACAAATATTACTTTTTTGTCTTTAAATTCTTCAAAAGAAGTTTCATCTAAAACTTTGGCTTCCGTCTCAGAAATTTCTTTTCCCGTTACACCGTCATAAACTGCCGTATAAACCTCCATTCTCCTCGCATCGATCAAAGGTATTACAAAGTCGTAGTTTTGGCTTAAAAAAGGCTCTATCATACTTTCTAAAGAATTTACTGCAACCAAAGGGATTTTTAATCCATAACAGAAACCTTTAGCAGACGAAGCACCAATTCTCAACCCCGTGTAAGATCCCGGACCTTTTCCTAAAGAAACGGCTTCAATATCTTTCATTGAAATTCCGGCACCTTCCAACGCCCATTCTACAAATGTGTGCAGGCTTTCGGATTGTTTATAGTTTTCAGAAACTTCTTCGGTTAAACACAATAGTTTTTCGTTGTCGGAAATAGCCACCGAGCAGTTTTTTGAAGAAGTTTCAAGATATAAGATTTTCATTTTTTTAAATGTAATAATTCAACAGTTTAGCAAATTTATCCTGGATAAAATGCTAATATTTCTGCAAATTTAAACCATTATTTCGAGACTATTTTCTGTAAATCGTTCTCGGTTCTGCTTGAGCCGACGGATAGATCGTCATATCTGAAATACAAACATGTTTCGGAGCATTAACGCAATAAGCGATGGAATCTGCAATGTCTTCAGCTTTTAAAGGCTCATATCCTGCGTAAACGGTTGATGCTTTTTCGCTATCACCTTTGAATCTTACCATAGAAAAATCTGTTTCCACTGCGCCTGGTTGAATATTGGTCACTTTAATTCCAAATTCTGTTAATTCTATTCTCATTCCTTCAGAAATTACATCAACTGCTTTTTTGGTAGCGCAATACACAACTCCGTTGGCGTAAGTTTGCCTTGCAGCCACAGAACTGATGTTTACAATATGACCAGAATTTCTTTCTTTCATTCCCGGAATAATCATTTTGGAAACATACAAAAGTCCTTTCACATTTCCATCAATCATAGAATCCCAGTCATCCGTTCTTCCTGCTGATAATGGATCCAGACCATGAGCATTTCCTGCATTATTGATTAAAACATCAATATTTTTCCACTCTTCCGGCAACGAATTGATCGCAGTTTCTACTTCAACTAAATTTCTAACGTCAAATTTTAAACTAAACACTTCGGTATATTGAGAAAGTTCTGCTTTTACAGAATCTAAGACTTCAGTTCTTCTTCCGCAGATAATAATTCTGTTTCCCTGTTTTGCTAAAAGTTCTGCTGTAGATTTTCCAATTCCGGAAGTAGCACCGGTTATCAATACTGTTTTCATAATTTTGTACGTATTAACTGTAAAATTTATATTAATGAAGACAATTTAAAAACTAAATATTTAGTCAATCAATAAAACTAAACAAACAGTTGATATCAATCGTTTCAATAATTTTTAAAATATTTTATTTCGGTATTGTGCTTTTTATTAATTAACATCAAATGCTTCGAAAGCATCGGGAATATGTTCAATCACTAAATTTCCTTTTTCATCCGGAAGAACAGAAATAATATCAAATCTTACTTCTTCATTTCTATTGAATTCTTCAAGATAATGATTCGCTGCAGAGACAATTAATCTGATTTTCGTTTTTGTAACCGCTTCCTGAGGCAACATAAATACATCTGTCGAGCGAGCTTTTACTTCAGCGACGATGATGAAACTATCCTTTTCAGCAATAATATCAATCTCCGCTTTTTGAAAACGAAAGTTTCGCGCCAAAATTTTGTAGCCGTTTTTCTTTAAATAATCAACTGCCAAATCCTCTGCTTTTTTTCCGAAATCGTTGTGTTGCGCCATTCTTATGTTTTAGGGTAGGAGAGTAGGAGAGATTAAAACTCAATCTTAATCTTATTTTCAATCTTTACTTTTATTTGACTTCCGATAATCAAAGGGCGATTGTCTTTAATATGCCCATTCGGGAAACCAAAAACAACAGGAAACTGATACTTAGAAATTCTATCCAAAATTAATTTATAAGCAAATTCATCAAAACTTTCTTCGTATTTTTTATTGTCTTTTTCGTCGCCCATGTTAGTCATTCCGCCAATGATTAGTCCTGAAATTTTTGTAAAAACTCCAGCAAGTTCAAGACTCATAATCATCCGATCCAATGCATAAAAATTTTCACCAATATCTTCAATGAAAAGAATTTTATCTTTAAAATCGAAAGAATATTTTGTTCCTAAAAGAGCATAAATTAACGCTAGATTTCCGCCAACCAATTCTCCTTTAATACTTCCTTTTTTATTTAATTGATGGGAAGCAATTGCATACTTTGGCGTCTTGCCTTTTAGAATATCAAAAATCAATTCATAGCTTTCCGCCGTTACGCCAAAACTTGAAGTTTTAATGGTTTGGCCGTGAATAGAAGCAAAACCTTTTTTCAATAAATAACTTTGGATCACTGTATTATCAGAATACCCGATATACCATTTCGGGTTTTTAGCAAAGTCTTTCAGGCTTAATTCCTGAATAAGCTGCTGACAGCCATAACCGCCCCTTGAAGCCCAAACCGCTGAAATTTCATTATCATTTAAAGCCCAATTGAGGTCTTTTAATCTTTCCTTTTCTGTTCCGGCATAATTGTATCCGTTAGAGAATTTAGTGTAAAGATGCTCACCTAAAACAGGTTCATATCCTTTACTTTTAATCATACTTATTCCCTTTTCCAGCTGAGAAGCTTCTACTGCTCCTGCAGGGGAAATTACAGCTATTTTATCCCCTTTTTTAAGGGATTTTGGAAAGATTATTTTTGTCATTTGGTCTTTTGATATTTAACTTCAGTTTTCTCTGCTTCTTCAAGCCTTTTATCAAACTGATTGAATTTTTTAAAGCTTTGAAGGAAAATAAAGAAACTGAATACGATAAGAATTCCGCCAACGATTCTTCTGATTTTGTTGGCCAATGTTTGGGTCAGTTTATCATGAAATTGCTTGGCCAAAAAGATTTTTATCAAATCTATCAATAGGTAAGTACCAATCACAATTCCGATGTATAAAATAAAATTGCCGGTATCCGGATATTGATTTCGCACGGAAATCACCGTTACCAGCCAAAATAGGATCACTCCTACATTTAAAAGATTGAAGAAAAAACCATTAATAAAAGTTTTAAAATAATTCTGATTAATGATCTTTTCTTCTCCCGCTATATGCATTTTGGTTTTCGTTACCATCATTACAATCCCATACACAAAAATAAGGATGGATGTAATTCTGTAAAAACCAGGATGTTTATCAATTAAAGTTACAATATCTGCGCTGGCATAATACGCTGCCAAAATACACAGTAAATCTGCCGAAATCACGCCAATATCCAATGCCAATGCATGTTTTGGACCTCTGGAAAAGCTGGTTTCTATTAAAAGGAAAAAAATAGGTCCTATAAAAACCAGACTCAACATGAATCCTAATATAACAGCAGATAATATAAGTTCAAACATTCAGTATTTTTTTAAAATGAATATTAAATTCACTTCATTTAATACAAAAGTAAACTTTATGTTTTAATTAATCAACTATCTTGAAATCCAACTGTTTTTGAATCAAGTTTGCTTTTACCACTTTTATCTGAACCTGATCTCCCAACTGATATCTTTTTCCGTGTCTAGATCCGTATACTGCGTGAGTTTTGGCATCATAAGTATAAGAATCATCAACCAAATCTCTCAATTTAATCAAACCTTCTGCACCATTTTCAGGAATTTCAACCCAGAAACCGAATTCTGCAACTCCGGAAATTACCCCATTGAAAGTTTCTCCTAGGTGTTTCTCCATGAATTTCACCTGCATGTATTTAATGGAATCTCTTTCTGCATCAGCTGCCAACCTTTCCATTGAACTGCAATGTTTTGCTTTCTCTTCCAATTCAGGTCTGCTTGGAGATTTTCCACCATCCAGATAATGCTGTAACAATCTGTGAGCAATTAAATCTGGATAACGACGAATAGGAGAGGTGAAATGGCTGTAATAATCAAAACCAAGACCGTAGTGACCGATTGGTTCTGTAGAATACACCGCTTTACTCATGCTTCGCATCGCTAATGTTTCAATCATATTTTCTTCGCCTTTTCCTTTTACATCATGCAATAATCTGTTCAAAGATTCTGCTACTTTTTTGGTATTGGCAAGATCCATTTTATATCCGAAAGTTGAAACAAAATCTCTCAAAGATTCTAATTTCGCAGGATCCGGATCGTCGTGAACTCTATAAATAAAGGTATTATCGCTGATTCCTCCTTTTTTATTTAATGAAACAAATTCAGACACTTTTTTATTCGCCAGCAACATGAATTCTTCAATCAAATGGTTGGAATCTTTACTAATTTTAAAGTAAACCCCGATCGGCTGATTGTTTTCATCTAAATTGAATCGAACTTCACTTCTGTCAAAAGTAATCGCACCGTCTTTGATTCTTTTCTGACGCATGATTTTCGCCAGTTTATCTAAAACTAAAATTTCTTCTTTGAAATCGCCATCCTGTCCTTCAATTCTTTCCTGAGCCTCTTCATAAGTGAACCTTCTGTCGGAATGAATCACCGTTCTTCCAAACCATTGTTTCTGAATCTCCGCGTTATCATTTAATTCAAAAACTGCTGAAAAAGTAAATTTATCTTCATGAGGACGAAGTGAACAGACATCGTTACTCAAAACTTCCGGAAGCATAGGTACAACGCGGTCTACCAAATAAACCGAAGTGGCTCTTTGATACGCTTCATCATCCAAAATCGTTCCCGGAACCACGTAATGAGAAACATCCGCAATGTGAACTCCTATTTCCCAGTTTCCATTTTCCAATTGTCTGATCGATAGAGCATCATCAAAATCTTTAGCATCTTTCGGGTCAATCGTGAAGGTTGTTATTCCACGCATATCCCAACGTTTTGCCACTTCTTCATCGTTGATACTTCTATCAATTTTATCGGCGTCTCTTTCCACTTCTTCAGGGAATTCGTAAGGGAGACCGTATTCAGCAAGAATAGAGTGAATTTCCGTTTCGTGTTCTCCGGGAGCACCCAAAACCTGAATAATTTCACCTTCCGGATTTTTATCTCCAGGTTTCCATTCTGTCATTTTTACGATTACTTTATCGCCGTCTTCAGCACCTCCAAATTTACCTTTTGGAATAAAAATATCCGTGTTGATCGTCTTTTTATCGCAAACAACAAATCCGAAATCCTTATGGGTAACAACCTGAAGAGTTCCCACAAATTCTGTTCTTGTTCTTTCCAACACTTCCAAAACTGAACCTTCCAGCTTCTTTCCTTTATAAGTATACGTTACAATTAAAACTTTATCGCCTTGCAATGCATCTTTCACATTTTTGGAGTGAATAAAGATATCATCTTCCAAACCTTCGACATTAACGTAGGCATTTCCGGATTGATTAAAATCTATAATTCCGCTTAATGTTCCTTTAATATTAAGGTTAATAACGTATTTTCCTTTTTCGGCTTCTTTAATTCTTTCATCGGCCTTCAGCTTATGCAAAGCCTGAATCACAAGCTCTCTTTGTCTTGGATTTTTATAATCTATTCCGTCTGAGATCTGTTTATAGTTATAGACCTTTGTGGAATTTTCGTTCATAAATCGTAAAATAAGTCGCCCTATTTCTCTCAATTTATGGTCATTTTTCTGACTTATATATTTTCTTTTTTTTGGCATTGTAAATTATTATTAGTTATAGTCCAAATACAAAAATTAATATGAAGAAATACAAAAGCTGTTCGTATTGCAACATTAATTTCATTTAAACACTATCAATTTTTCTTCCAATTATTCTACAACGGAAGTTTTAGTTTTGTATAAATTTAATACAAATATGGAGAAGAATGGAGAAAAACCTTTTATTAAATATGTTTTACTATTTATACAGGTTTAAATGGAAATAATAGAATGGTAATTTCTATCGGACAGTGCAAAGATACAAATTAAAAAATAAATAAGGCTTGCAAATTGATTTACAAGCCTTTATATATTTTAGCAAAATGGAATTTTATCCACTCTGTTTTGATGTCTGCCTCCTTCGAAATCTGTAGAAAGAAATTTATCTGCAATTTCCATCGCTAATTCTTTGGATATGAATCTTGCGGGAATAGAAATCATATTCGCATCATTATGCTGTCTTGCCAATGCTGCAATCTCCGGCATCCAGCAAAGGGCACAACGAATCTTCTGATGTTTGTTCGCTGTGATCTGAACACCGTTTCCGCTTCCGCAAAATAAAATTCCCAATTCGTTCTCACCATTCTCAAGAGATGTTGCAGCAGGATGTACAAAGTCCGGATAATCCACACTGTCTGTGGAAAACGTTCCAAAATCCTGAACTTCAAACCTTTCCGAAAGATAGTTCTTAACAATCTCCTTATACTCGTAACCAGCATGGTCAGCGGCAACGGCAATTTTTCTTTTCATAATTCTTGTATTAAGCCTTTATAGATTTATTTCAACACAAATGTAAGTATAATGTGGATAAGTCTTAAATTTTTGCGAATTAATTGTGAAATGTAATGTTAGTAAATGTGGAAAAATGTTTGAAAGTAAATGTTTCGTAACATTAGAAAAATTTGTAATGGAATTTGAGTCCAAATTTTTTGCTCACAATTTTAAAAAAGTTTTCTCAGAGTAATTGTTAGTTTTTCCATAGAATATTTATTAATAAAGAGAATTTCATAAAATTATTAACATTTGTTAATAAGTGGTATAATAGCTCTATTTTACAGCTATTTACAATGTATATAAGTTGTGAAATGAGTCACAATCTTTTGTTATCAAAATTAAGCCTAAAACTTATCCCCGAAACTAACAATACTTAACAACAGTATCATTTTTCTTTTTTTAAAGAGAAAGAAATTATGTTGATTAATGAATGTGGAGTGTGGGGGAAACTTTTTGAAAACTTTTAAAGGGTTGCGGCTTTTCGGGAATTTTAAAATCTTACATTTGTGAAACGAAAATTCTACGATATTTATGAAAACAATCAATGATTTCAATTTTAATGATAAGAAGGCTCTTGTAAGAGTGGATTTCAATGTTCCACAGGATGATCAGCTGAAAGTTACAGATAACACGAGAATCGTTGCCGTAAAGCCTACGGTTGACAAGATTCTTCAGGACGGTGGTTCTGTGATCTTAATGGCTCACCTGGGAAGACCAAAAGGAGAGGTGAAGGATGAATTCTCACTGAAACATATTGTAGCGGAAGTTTCTGCGGTATTAGGACAGGAAGTGAAGTTTGTGGATGAATGTGTAGGAGAGAAGGCTGAACAGGCTGCTGCAGAGCTTAAAGCGGGTGAAATTCTTTTATTAGAGAATCTTCGTTTTCATAGTGAAGAAGAAAAAGGTGATGAAGCTTTTGCTGGGAAACTTTCTCAATTGGCTGATGCTTATGTGAACGATGCTTTTGGTACAGCACATAGAGCTCATGCTTCTACAGCTGTTATTGCTAAATTTTTTCCATCAACTAAATTTTTCGGTTTGCTAATGGCTAAAGAACTTCAGGCTATCGATAAAGTATTGAAAAGCGGTGAACGCCCTGTAACAGCTATATTAGGAGGATCAAAAGTTTCAACTAAAATTACCATTATAGAAAATATACTTCCTGCTGTTGATAATTTAATCATTGGTGGTGGAATGGCTTTCACATTTATTAAAGCGCTGGGCGGTAAGATCGGAACTTCATTGGTAGAAGAAGATAAACTA
Organism: Chryseobacterium sp. UBA6632; assembly: GCA_002455915.1. Classification (GTDB taxonomy): domain Bacteria; phylum Bacteroidota; class Bacteroidia; order Flavobacteriales; family Weeksellaceae; genus Chryseobacterium. The sequence goes on along the minus strand of DKLU01000462.1, from coordinate 2,117 downwards.
CCTTTGGCTCTTGAAATTTTAGGAAAAGCGAAAGAACATAATGTAAAAGTATATCTTCCGTCTGATACAATCATCACAGAAACTTTCAGCAATGATTCTGAAAGAAGAGAGGAAGATATCTATGCAATTCCTGAAGGATGGATGGGATTGGATGCGGGACCAAAATCAAGAGATCAGTTCAATGATGTTTTGTTAAATTCAAGAACAATTCTTTGGAACGGCCCGATTGGTGTTTTCGAAATGTCTAACTTCTCAGCCGGAACGGTTGCTCTTGGTGAGAGTATTGCTGAAGCGACAAGACAAGGTGCTTTCTCTTTAGTTGGAGGAGGGGATAGTGTTGCTTTCGTAAAACAATTCGGTTACGCAGAAAAAGTAAGCTATGTTTCTACCGGAGGTGGAGCAATGCTTGAAAGTTTGGAAGGATTGGAACTTCCGGGAGTTGCTGCGATAAACAACTAAAAAATTTTTAAAAATATAAAATTTTAAGTCCGCTGAATTTTTCAGTGGACTTTTTTATTTTCTATTGACTTTTAAATTTTGAAAACCTTGTAAATTCATTTTTATAAAAATTTATAAAAAATCTATTTTTCAAAATTTTGATAAATCTTATGAATCAAATTTCTTTATCATTAAATCTGAATTTAATTTTAAATGTTCAGTAAATTTTTCAAAATTTAATTTTCCTTTTTTTGAATTTTGTTTTTGGTTAATTTTTAGGATTGATTATTTCCAAAGTTTATCATTTCGTAGAATTTAAATTTTCAAATTTTACTTTTTTCTAAAATTATACAAATCGATTACTATCCAATTATTTCGGTTTTAATTTAAATTTCAATTTTTGATGGAAAATTTAGAATTTGATCAAATCCTGAAAAAAAAATTCGGTTTTCAGGTTTACTAACTTTTTACTAACAAAATTTGATAGGATTGAAGTGATTTTTCAAAAAATTATCTTTTCAAAAAAAAAAATTCTGAGAAAAGTTATGGAGTAGGGGAGACTTAAAAAATAAAACCCGGAAAATTTTCCCGAGTTTTTGTTTTTTAATCCAAAAATGCTGAAAATTGACCTTCAAAAACAGGTCAAAAATCGATTTTCTACTTTTTTTCGATAATGTATATCAAACTTGAAAATTCGTTAGAAAAAAGGGCTTTTACGTTAGAAATCGTTCCGTAGATCGTTGCTTTTAGCCAAAAAAGAGGGGATTTCTTGTATTTTTCGCTCAACATAGAGATGTAATACGAATCCAAGACCAATGGTTTGATTTTTCTCATTTTCCAGTTGGGCTTCTTAGAAATTAAATTTTCCATTCCATTTTTAGAAAAATGATAAATGTGTCTTGGTACATCATAAGCCGCCCAATATTCTTTATAATGTTTTGCATCGTAAGAAGTAGGATTGGGAACAGCAATAATTAGTAATCCCTTTTCTTTTAATTTCTTATTAAAGATCTCAAGCATTTCGTC
>DKLU01000462.1:0-554 GCA_002455915.1 Chryseobacterium sp. UBA6632 | reverse complement strand
AAGATCTCAAGCATTTCGTCCTGGTTTTCCACATGCTCAAAAACATGCCAAAGTGTTATAGCATCTAAACTTTGATCTTCAATAATATTAATATTATCTAAAATTGTTGCTTTTGAAATTTTATTTTGTGCTGCTTTTCTGGCATCGGCATCAGGCTCAAATCCAAAAGTTTCGAAATCATTTTCTATATATTTTACAAATTCTCCAGCACCACAACCATAATCCAAAACCTTTGAACCTTTTTTTATTCTGTCTAAAAGTATTGTTTTTTTATACTGTAAATTGAAAGACTGTAAAAATTTATAAAGCTTTTCTTTTAAACTTCCGGAATCCTGATGATGGGAAATATAATCTTCACTTTCGTAATATTTTGAAATATTCGATGGAATAGGGGAGGTCTTAAAAACTCCTTTTGTATCTGTTTCTTTAATTTCAAAAATTTCCTGTGAAAGAAAATGATCTTTTATTTTCATTGAATTTGTTTATTTATATATAAAAAATTAAGATATTCAGAATTCTAATCAAACTCATAAATATCTTAATTTTAATTATTA
>DKLU01000465.1 GCA_002455915.1 Chryseobacterium sp. UBA6632 | reverse complement strand
GGATTTTTAGGACGAGACAATTTTTAATCACAAAAAAACCTTCCAATTTCTTGAAAGGTTTTTATAACTATTTTTAAAATCAAATCTTATCTTGCGATATTCACAGCTCTCGTTTCTCTGATTACTGTTACTTTTACCTGTCCAGGATAAGTTAATTCATTTTGAATCTTTTCTGAAATGTCGTAAGATAATTGTGAAGCTACTTCGTCATTTACCTTTCCGCTTTCTACCATTACTCTTAATTCTCTACCCGCCTGGATTGCGTATGCTGAAGATACTCCTTCGAAGCTTAATGCAGCAGATTCAAGGTCTTTTAATCTTTGGATATATGATTCCAAAACCTGTCTTCTTGCTCCCGGTCTCGCTCCTGAAATCGCATCGGCAACCTGAATGATTGGAGACAATAGAGATGTCATTTCTACCTCGTCGTGGTGAGCTCCAATGGCATTGATAACTTCTGGATTTTCGCCATATTTTTCAGCCCATTGCATACCTAATAAAGCGTGAGGAAGTTCAGACTCCTGCTCCGGAACTTTACCGATATCGTGTAATAAACCTGCTCTTTTTGCTAATTTTACGTTTAAGCCTAATTCTGCAGCCATTGTTGCAGCAATATTTGCTACCTCTCTTGAGTGCTGAAGTAGGTTTTGTCCGTAAGAAGAACGATACTTCATTCTACCTACGATTTTAATCAATTCAGGGTGTAATCCGTGGATTCCTAAATCGATAATTGTTCTTTTACCAACTTCTATGATCTCCTCCTCGATTTGTTTTCTTGTTTTTTCAACAACTTCTTCAATTCTCGCAGGGTGAATTCTACCGTCTGTTACCAATCTGTGAAGGGATAATCTTGCGATCTCTCTTCTTACCGGATCGAAACATGAAAGAAGGATAGCTTCCGGAGTATCATCAACGATGATCTCAACACCCGTAACCGCTTCTAAAGCACGAATATTTCTACCTTCTCTACCGATAATTCTACCTTTTACCTCGTCAGATTCTATGTTGAAAACAGATACAGAATTTTCAATAGCCTGCTCTGTTCCGATTCTCTGAATAGTCTGAATAACGATTTTTCTCGCCTCACCTTTTGCATTCAGCTGAGCTTCTTCCATGATGCTCTGAACGTGTGCCTGAGCTCTCGTTTTTGCTTCTGCTTTTAAAGATTCTACCAATTCAGCTTTTGCTTCTTCTGCAGAATAGTTAGAGATTTTTTCTAAAATTTCAACCTTTTTAGCTGTTGCAGTATCCAAATCATGCTGTTTTTTCTCTAAAATCTCTGTTTTTTTAGAATAATCAGCAATTTGCTTGTCTAGATCTTTTTCAAGTTTTCCGGTCTTGCTAAGCTCGTCGTTCAGCTTGTGTTCCTTATCTTTAATTCTCTTTTCTACCTCCTGCATTTTCTTTTCACGAGACTGAATATCAGCATCGTGCTGAGACTTTAACTCTAAGAATTTTTCTTTAGCCTGAAGATTCTTTTCTTTCTTTATGGATTCGGCCTGTACGTTAGCTTTTTCTATAAGATTTTCGGCATTCTTCTTCGCATCATCTATAATAAATTTTGCTTTGGTATTCAGTGAGCTTTTAGAGAAAAATATCCCTATAACTGCACCGATTACTAAACAAACAACGCCGATTATAACTTCTATCATAATTTATATTGAGTTTTAATTGTATTCATATCCTTTTAATTTTTTCACATAAAAAAAGCCCACAATAATCCAGAGATTGAGAGTAAACTCCTAATCAACACGATTTGAACTGATTTCCATGGTCTGTAATCCGATAAATCGGCACGCCATTCCATGGACATTTGTTCGGTAATTGTTTAGCGTTGAGTTTACCTTTAATGTGTTAGAATTATCGTAGGCAGCTTGTTGCGGAAAAAAAATCTATTTCCGCTATTTTTCATTCAACGACTGATTGATTTTTGATAATCTGTCGTTGGTAGAATGTATTGTTTTATCGTAGTTCGCAGACACTACTTCCGCATTGGTTCCCAATTTCAGGGCACACATTGCCAAAGCATCTTGTTTGTCTCTCACATCGAAATTCTGTTCAAAATCTTTAATCATACTTTCAATTTGCTTCCCTACCTTACGCAAAGTTTCCTCCTCTGCTGCCGGTACGTTCAGCGGATACACCCTTCCTGCAATGTTGATGGTTATTCTTCTTACCTCCATTATAATCCACTGTTTTGAAGCTGTGCAATACAGAAATCTATCTCTTTTACCAATCGGTTGATGTGACTTTTCATCAATCTATTGTGCTCAGGATTTCCTGATATTGCTGAGTAAAGTTTTATATTTTTTTGCTCTTCTGCTAATACCTGACCTTTCTTTCTTTCTTCATCATATCTTTTCTTCAGGTCTTCATGCTCAATACTTAATTCTGAAAATTTCTCAGTAAGATTTTTATAGTTTTTCTGTAAAAGCAAAATCTTTTTTTCTAATTCTGAAAAATTGTTTTCTAAATCTTGAAGCATTTCAGGTTTGTATATTCTAACTATTAGCAAAAATAACAAAATATTAATACTAACAAAAATAAAACTCTCTATATTTTGATCTGTAAACAAAAAAGGAGACGCTTTTGGCATCTCCTCTATATTTTTAAGTCTAATTTTTCTTATTCGAATTTCAATACGAACATTACCGCTCTTGTCTGTAAAGTAGACATTGCAGCTGTCCAGTACGGAGGCGTAGTAGCATTATCAGATACAACCTCGTTGTTCATGATAAATGTTCCTCTGATTGCCGGAGTAAGTTTAAACTTGTTAAAGTAAAGCTGAATACCCATCTCTGCAGACCAACCGAAGTTGTGCGTTGTAGATCTGAAAACCTGCTGCATGTTGTCATCCGTAGAATCTGCATTCGATTGTAGGTTTACGATATAGTTTACCCCCGCTGCAACGTATGGTCTTGAATTATACCATCTGTGACCGTGTAATTCTAGCATAAAAGGGATATCTACCAAAGTAGATTTAATTTGTCTTGTTTTATCTTTATCCGTTAAAGGAATCGGGGTAAAAGCCGGGTTTGTTAAAGTACCATGTTGATAAAAGTCATTAGATTGCGTGTTGAAGTTCAGCTCTCTCTGACCAAATTGCAAGCCTGGTTCCAATCTTAAATCTAAATAATCATTCAGTCTCCATTTAGCAATAAGCCCTGCCCCGAAACTGTAACTTTCTTTAGATGTAACTAGATTTTGGTTACCATTCATACCGTATGTTGGGTTCAAAACAATACGATAATCTAGTTTATTACCATTCAGATAAAAACCCCAGCTGAACTTCTGCTCGTCGAATTCCTCCAACTTATCCATTCTGTTTCGGGTTCTAAATTGCGCGTTGGCAAACATTGCAATATTTACTGAGGCTAAAACCAGTGCTTTTAATAAAAATTTATTCATAGGTTACTTTGTTGCTTTATAAATTGTGGCTATACCTAAACTTAGTTTTTTATATTCAACTTTTTTAAATCCTGTATCTAAAAGAATTTGCTTCATCTTTTCCCCGAAAGGAAATGCATTTACAGAATCCGGAAGGTATGTATACGCCCTATTATCTTTGGAAACCAGCCTGCCTATTGCCGGCAGAATGTTTTTGAAATAAAACATATACAATGGCCCCATCAACCCCTCAACCTTTGAAAACTCCAGTATATAAACACTTTTGTTATCTTTAACTACTCTTCTTAACTCTGCTAAACCTTTTTTAAGATTTTCAAAATTCCTTACTCCAAATGCAACGGAAACAGCGTCAAATCTATTGTCCTCGAAAGGTAAATTTTCTGCATCGCCCTTTTGCATGGAAATTTTGCCGTCTAAATTAAGTTTTTTTATTTTAATAACGCCAACATTTAACATTTGTTGCGATAAATCTAAACCAATTACTTTTGCGTTGGTTCCTTTTTCAATGGTGATTGCAAGATCTCCCGTTCCAGTAGCCACATCCAGCACTTCCTGAGGGTTATCATTTTTCATCATTTTCACCAATTTATTTCTCCATAAAACATCAATTTTCAGAGATAAAACACGATTCAGAAGATCATATTTTGGTGCAATATTGTCGAACATATCCTCTACCTGGCTCTTCTTAGTAGCGTCAGAATTGTAGGGAGTAACTTTAGTAATATCTTTTGTCAAAACTTAAAACTTGTAATATTCTTTATAATAATTAAGGTAATCCTGCTTTCTGAAAATCTTTGATCTAGACTCCACCTGTTGAATGTTCTTGATCACTTTATCATAATCTTCATTTACATTATAATAAAAATCTTCACTGTATAATTTGTTGAAGTGTTTTGCACCTCCGAAATACGTTTTTCCGTCGATTGTGGTTTTATCAAGTGCCAAAAGTAATGAATCTTTTTTAAGATTGTACCCGTAATACTGATCATTGATGTAATAATCCTGATGGGCAATATTCAAAAGACCACGGATCTTATTAACTTCAAACGCAGAATCGTACAATAATTTTTTATTTTGATCGTACACTTTAATCGAATTTTTTCCCAACTTCAAATCAACATCTACAAATTGTCCGGCAGAAACAACTCCTTCCGAACCATTGTTTATTTTATAGTAATATGTATTGGGAGTAGGATTATCTACTACGTAATAATTTTTTTTGGCTAAAAAAAAGAAGTAGATTCCAAAGGCAACGAAAAATACCACAACTGCAATAATTAAACCTTTCAAAGACGGATTATTTTTCATAGACTGTAAAGTACATTTTTTGCAAATTTAATAATATTTTTAATTCTTCGTTATTAATATTAATTATTAACTTTGCAACTTTAAAAAATCATTTAAACGAATGCCGAATACGATCATTATTGGTTCTGGATCTTACCTTCCAAACAGAATTATAGGTAGAGACTTTTTCTTAGATTCAGAGTTTTATACAGAAGACGGGGTGAAGATTGACAAACCTGCTGAGGAAACTATTTCAAAATTTGTAGAAATCACGGAAATAGAGAACAGGAGATTCATAGAAGATGATCTTTCAAACTCACAAATCGGTTACGAAGCTGCAAAATTGGCTATTGCAGATGCCAACGTAGATCAGGAGGAACTTGATTATATTATCTACGCAAGTAATTTTGGGGAAGTTACTGTAAACGGATATGCAGACTTTATGCCGACAATGGCGGCGAGAGTAAAGAATAAATTAGGCATTAGAAACAGAAAATGTATCACTTATGATATGCTTTTCGGATGTCCGGGTTGGGTGGAAGCTATGATTTTGGCTGATAATTTAATTAAAGCCAAAGTAGCAAAAACAATCCTGGTAATCGGTGCTGAAACATTAAGCAGAGTAACAGATCCGCATGACAGAAACAGAATGATCTTTGCAGACGGAGCCGGAGCAGTTGTGGTACAGGCTACAGATCAGGAAAACGTAGGAATCATTGCTCACAACACAATCTGTGATAACGGACCGGAACTTGATTATTTAGCAAACGGACCTTCTATCAATAAAGATTCAGATCAATCACGTTTATTTGTAAGAATGCAAGGTAGAAAAATCTACGAATATGCTCTTAAAAATGTTCCTGCAGCGATTAAAGAAACCATTGAAGACGCAGGTCTTTCTATTGAAGATATCAACAAAATTTTGATTCACCAGGCAAACGCTAAGATGGATTATGCCATGATCGAAAGACTTCATAAATTATATGATGTGAAAGATTATGACCATTCGATCTCTCCAATGACGATCCAAGACTTTGGAAACTCGTCTGTTGCAACAATTCCTACCATGTTCGATTTAATAATTAAAGGAAAAATGGAAGGTCAAACGTTTAAAGAAAAAGGTAACATTGTAATGACTTCGGTTGGTGCCGGAATGAACATCAATGCTATCGTATACAGATTTCCTTAAAATTATTTTAATTAATAA
>DKLU01000182.1 GCA_002455915.1 Chryseobacterium sp. UBA6632 | reverse complement strand
GTATGATTCTTCAAAAACTGAAAGCCACTATGTAATGCATAAGCTCAACATGGAAAAAATAATTTCAGAGTCTTGCCAAGAATACGCTATTTTCAGAATTGGAAATGCTGTAGGGAAAGGAGGAAATAACAATACTTTAATCAATTATCTTAAAAATTCTATTGAAGAAGGAAAAACAATTAAAGTACATGGCAAAGCAAAAAGAGTTTTTATTGGTGTAAATGATGTGGCTCTATTTATTCATGAAAATAAAATAGAAAATAAAATTTTCAATTTAGTATATCCTTACCAGTTTTCTTTAACCGAGGTCATTACTCCTTTAGAAAACCATCTAGGTAAAAAACTAATGTATGAAGTTGTAAATGAAGGCTCGTATTATGATATTGATTTTGAAGATAGCACAAAAGACTTCTTTAGTAAAATATCACCCGAAGAATATTTAAAAAAACTGTATACTACTTATCTGTAACCCCCATTACAAAGACTTTATAAACTGTTAATTATTAAGAAAATTCAAAAATGAAAGAAAAAATACAATCAATTATTGCAGCCGGGCAAAACTATGAATACAAAGATGGAAAATTTGTATTTCTGGAATTTAATGAAGATATCGTTTCTGATTCCCTCGATAAAATTAAAACATTTTTTAAAAAATATGTATGGTTATATGAGCTATTAATATATATTATTGCTCCGCTTTATCCATCCAGATATTATTTTTTAAAGAAATTACTAAAGGAGACAAAAAATTCTGATAAAGTAATTGTAAATTTAGGAAGTGGTTATACAGATTTAAGAGAAGATATTATAAATGTAGATCTTATACCTTATAATCCTGTAAATGTGGTTTGCGACATTACAAAGCTACCTTTTAAGGATAATTCTGTGGATCAAATTATTAATATCGCCGTTTTAGAGCACGTTCCCAATCCTCAGGCTGTAATAGCAGAAATTCACAGAGTACTAAAACCTGGTGGAAAGTTATTATGCGAAATTCCTTTTATGCAAGGTTTTCACGCGTCTCCGTACGATTTTCAAAGATTTACTTATGAAGGAATAAAAGTACAATTTCAGGAGTTTAATAATCTTAAAATACATTCAATCAGCCCAACAGGTGGTATGCTTTGGCAATTGCAGGAATGGGTGGTCATGCTTTTTTCATTCGGAATTAAGCCTTTACACAATATTTTATTAATTATTGTAATGTGTCTTACTTTCCCTATTAAATTCTTAGATGTTATCCTACAATACCATCCGCTAAGTAAAAATATTGCATCTGCATTTATTTTTGAATGTGAAAAATAATACCTATTGTATGAAGTTTATTCAAAAAATAGATATCTATAAAATTTTCTCAGTAATTATTGTTATTGGGACAGTATTTTTGGGCTACATTACCTATGCCAATTTAGGTAAAGGATTTATTTTTAATGACGAAGCATATTATCTTTCCTATTTTAAAAATAAAGGAGAATATTTGAGCTTTGACAGAACTAATTATTTCAGAATTTTTAAATTTCTGTATACCCCGGATATTCACCGTTTCAGAATAAATACCACGACTACTCTTATCCTAAGTAATTTTATTCTGTACTTCTGCGTCTTCAAATATTTCAAAATCAATAAATATATATTTGTTTTCAGTTTAATAGGTATATTCGTTGCTTTCCATACTTGGAGTATTACTAATCTATCCTTACAACAATATATAGGAAATACAATTCTGGTCAATATAGGATTGTCATTAATTCTCATTTCATTTATACTAAAAAAGCAATTCATTATATTATTTGCTGGGTTTATCCTATCTTTTATTTTGTTTGATGGAAACTCTCACGTAGTTGTATTAATCCCTATTTCATTATTTTTATGGTTGGCAGATAAAGAAAAAAGGATAACAAATTCTTTGTATTATCTTGCTGGTTTTTCAATTGGTATTATCCTCTATTTTACTACGATGGATACCACAGAAAACTTCTTAGATCAATTCAAATTTTTAAAAGAATATCTTACATTCCACAGAAAGCAACACTCAAAAAGGTTTATGGTTCTTTGGTTTGTATATCTTTTTTTGAATGCAATTTTACCAGTAGCTATTGCTTATTTCTTTTTAAAAAAAACAAAATTTTCTTCAAAGTCAGTTAGTATTCTAGAGAAAATAGTGGCTGTAACGGGGATATTAACTGTAATCACTTATTTCTTTTTTTTAGAATACGGTTACATCATGCAAATTCTATTTACCCATTTACTCGTACTTAGATTTTGGTTACTGAAAGATGAACCAATAGCAAATAAATATCTCATTACGCTGCTTTTGGTAATCCCATATGGTTTAACGTTTGGATCTCAAACATGGTTCCATTTGCGTTTACATGTCTATATAGTTTATTATTTTTTACTTACACTTATCTGCTTTATTAAATTATACCGAAATATCTCCTGGATAGCCGGGTATTCAATCGTTTTAATTTTCTTAATCGTTACTTTTCCGGCGCGTCTTACAGAAAAAGGCTGGAAAGATTTTGTTTTTACAGAACAAAATGAGAAGGTGAAAGTAAACGGATATGACCTTTATTTAGACAAAGGCAGAAAGAAAGATTTGGATGACTTGCGACCTTATCTGGAAAACCAACCAAACGTAATATATTCTAGTAATCATTTAATGGGGTATTTGTATATGTTGGATGCCACCCCACCTATTTACTATTACTTTACATTAAAAGACTACATTAATTATATTATAAATAAAGTTGGTAAAACACCAGATGACTACATTTACATTGAAAGTAATGATTATCCTTTCAGTCCGAAAGAAATTATACCTCTAAAATTTGTAAATCATCCAGAAAAATATAAAGTTGTAAAAACAGGTAGATTCACATTATATCTTCCTGCTCAATTTCAAAAAAAATAATAAAACGCCCATGTGTGGAATCGCCGGAATCATAACAAAAAACGCCCGAAACTATCAATCTGAAATTCAGAAAATGACCGATGCCATGGAGTATCGTGGTCCCGATGCTGCAGATCATGAATTTTTTGAGAATGCCGCTTTGGGACATCGCAGACTTTCTATCATTGATTTATCTGAAAATGGTAAGCAACCTATGTTTTCCAGCACAAAGAAAGAATGTATTGTTCTGAATGGTGAAATTTATGGTTACCAGGATATTAAAAATCAATATTCGGATTACCCTTTTCGGGGAGGCTCTGATACAGAGGTGATTTTGGCCATGTACCAGAAAAAACAAAAAGACTTGATTCATGATCTTCCCGGAATGTTTGCCTTTGCTATTTGGGATGAAGAAAAACAGGAGTTATTCTGCGCCAGAGATCGTTTTGGAGAAAAACCTTTTTATTACGCAATCGGACAAAACGGAGAATTCATATTTGCCTCCGAGATCAAAGCGATTCTTGCGACCGGATTGATAAAACCTGAAATTGATAAAGCACAAATTGCCTATTATTTAAAGAACGGCTACATCCATCCTCATAAAACGGTTTATAAAAATATTTTCAATCTAAAACCTGCCCATACTTTAGTGTTAAAAGATGGCAAGTTTGAGATAAAACCATATTGGAAAATTCCTACTCAGGATTCTAAATTGAGTCTGGAGGAAAGTATCGAAAAGTTTAAATACCTTTTGGATAATGCCGTAAAAAAACAGCTGATTGCCGATGTTCCCGTAGGTTCATTTCTTTCGGGAGGTCTAGATTCCAGTACCATTGTGGCTGTGGCATCAAAATATAAAGAGAACATCAAAACCCTTGTTTATGGTTATGAAAGTGGTGATTTGAACGAAATGCCTTATGCACAAGCCATTGCCGATAAATACAAGACCGATCACCATATTCTTTTAGACAGAAAACAGAAAATTTCTGAAACCCTTCAGGAAGTGTATTCTTATATGGATGAACCTTTGATGGATACCTCTTTGCTCCCAACTCACCTTATTTTCAAAGAAGCGTCAAAAGATTTGAAGGTTATTCTTTCCGGAGATGTGGGTGACGAGTTGTTCGGTGGGTACAGTTTCTATCGATATAACATCAATATTTCTGAAAAAGGATATTACCCCCATTATTTGTCTAAAATGTTTCTTTTAGCAGGAAAATTCAGAGAAATTGGTTCAGAAAGACGTCATAGAGCAGAATATAAAGACACGTTAGATTATCATCAAAACAAAGTAAGAAACCATTTTACGGTTGCCGAAATAAAAAAATTAGGAATTCAGGAAGAAGTTCCGGGGCAAGATTTCAGCTTCACTCCAACTAATGAAAACTACAATGATTTGATGCGAATTGATCTGGAAAAATACGTTCCCGCCAATATGTTGTTGAAAGGCGACAGAACCTCTATGTATAATTCTGTAGAGGTGAGAATTCCGTTTTTGGATATTGATTTTGCTGAATTTTGCATTCAGCTTCCTTCGCAATATAAAGTGAATTCTACGGAGGATAAAATTATTCTGAGAAAGGCTTATTCACAGGCATGGACAGAAGAAATCGCCAAACGCAGAAAAAATGGCTTCGGAGCTTCTGTAAGCGAATGGTTTAAGGAACCAGAATTACAAGCTTTAAGTAAAGAATTACTAGAAAATAAAAACAGCTATATTTTTGAATATCTTGATTTTAATGAAGTTCAAAAAAAACTTAACAGACAGCTTCAGCACTGGAATTTATTAATTCTTGCGCTTTGGTTTAAAAACAATAAAAAGCACTTACAATAGCATGAAAATAGGATTGACAAAAAATGATTACCCCATCAGAAGGAATATTTTAGATAAAGTTCCCGGCTGTGAGTATGTTTTTCTGAGAAATAACAACAATCTTTTTCATTCATTGTCGACAGTAAAAAATTTAATCTTTCGCAAAAAATCAAATATCGAAGGAAAATATTATTTTTATCAAAAACCTACAATTGATGTTCTACACCTTTATAATGACATCAATTATTCTTCCCAAAAGTGGGTTGCTTCTTTTGAAACATTGGTTCCGCGTTTTTTGGAAACAAGAAACGATCATCAAAAAACTGAACCTCAACATATAAAAAACTCAAAAACAGCAGATGGGCTGAAACAAATTGCCAAAAAAAATTGTTTGGGAATAGTTTCTATTTCACAGGCTTCTGCCAATATTCAGCTAGAACTTTTAAAGCATTATCCTGAATTTAAAGATCAGATTGAAGCTAAACTTACGGTAATACATCCGCCTCAGGAAATTATTCCAAGAGACAGTTCGAATATTTATAACAATATTGAAACATTCAATTTAATTTTTGTCGGAACACAATTTCACCTGAAAGGCGGCGTAGAAATGGTAGACGTTTTAAGAAAACTAAAGTCAAAATATAATTTTAAACTGAAGATTATTTCATCTTTTAAAACGGATAATTACGTAACCAAAGTTTCTGAAAAAGAAGCTCAGGAAACCAAAAAACTTCTGAAAAAAGAAGACTGGATCACCTTATTCGAAAATATTCCGAATGAAAAGGTGTTAGAATTAATCAAAGAATCTCATTTCGGTTTGTTGCCCACTTGGTCAGACACCTACGGATTTTCGGTTCTCGAAATGCAGGCTGCGGGAGTTCCTGTAATCACGACAGACATTCGGGCTTTCCCGGAAATTAATAATGAAAATTGTGGTTGGTTAATCAATA
>DKLU01000321.1 GCA_002455915.1 Chryseobacterium sp. UBA6632 | reverse complement strand
AGTTTCTTCGTCCGAACTGTTGAGACAGCCAGCTCGTCATCGGTACAACAATTACGTTACCGATCGCGTATGCTGTAATCACCCAGCCGACTTCTGAAAGTGTAGCTCCCAAGTTACCTTTCATCTCGTTCAGGGCAACATTTACGATTGTGGAGTCTACAATCTCAAGCAAAGCACAAAGAATCGCCGTGATCGTGATGATCACTCTTCGGGCTCCATATTCTACTAATGAATCTTGCATAGTTTTTTTAATATTTTATTGAATTAAGAGAGGAGGATAAAACTCTGTATTAAACTTTAAGTATTTAATAATTAAAAGATTAAAAAATTAGAGTCTGTGAAAGTTTCCTTTTACCTTTAATCTTAGCCTTAACCTCTAAATTTCTTAATTTAAAAAAGTGAATTGTCAGTGATCATTCAACATTATTGTCGATCATTGCTTCATTTTCATCATCATTACTGATGGTCATCTGCGCGCCGGTCATTTTCATCTATCAATATATCGTCTTCATTTCCACATCTACATTGATTTTCCTCTGCATTGTCATCAACTCCATGGTAATTTTACTACTTCATTTCCACATTTCATTGATTCTGTCTGCATTTCCGGCATCTCCTTCATCATCAGTTTAATCTTTCGGCATTTTCATCTTCATTATCGACTTGCCTCTGCAAAACTGACAATTCTCTTATACATTTAAAAAAGGTGAATTGTCAATGGTAAATCCATTTCATTCGTCAATTTTTACTTCTTCATTTTACATTTCACAATTAACTTGCTTCAGCAAAATTGACAATTCACATATTTTTTTATTATTTTAAAGAAACTTCTGCTTTCACATTCATTCCCGTTCTTAATCTTTTTGCGATATTTTTATCAAGATTCACAAAATCAATTTTTACCGGAAGTCTCTGAACTACTTTTACGAAGTTACCACTCGCGTTATCCGGAGGAAGGATAGAGAATGTAGCCCCCGTTGCAGGAGAGAAAGAGCTTACCACTCCGTCGAATTCCTGATCAGGAAATGCATCGATCTCGATTTTTACTTTTTGGCCTTCAACCATTCTGTCAACCTGAGTTTCTTTGAAGTTAGCCACTACCCATTTCTGGTCGTTTTTAATTAAAGCAAATAATTGCGAACCAGCCTGTAAATATTGTCCTGCCTGCGTTGGAACTTTACCGACATATCCGTCCTCAGGAGCAACAATTACAGTATATGATAAATTTAATTTTGCATTTTCCACATCTACTTCTCTTTGTTTAGCTATAGATCCTGCAACACTGATTTGTTGAGAGCTAGCCGCCGTTTGAGAAGAAGCAATATTAGTTTGTTGAGCGATTTGATTTCTTTGATCAACCAAAACCTGTAATTGCTTATCAGCCGATTGTTTTGCTGCCAAAGCCTGCTCATATTGCTGTTCTGTAATCGAGTGGTCTTTTACCAACACAGAATATCTTTTTAAATCCTGAGCGGTTTTCCACACGTTTACTTTTGCTGCTTCAATTTGCGCATTAGCTGTTGTTACCGCTGCTTGAGAAGAACCAATGTTTTTCGAAGTCGCCGTAGTAGAAGCCTGTGCGTTTGAAATATTACTTTTTGCTGTTACCAATGCCGCTTCAGCTTGTTGAAGAGCCATTTTCTGATCTCTGCTATCCAGAATCACCAAAGTATCTCCTTTTTTCACGAACTGGTTATCTTTTACTTTAACCTCAGTTACATACCCGGAAATTTTAGAAATTACCGGAGACAGGTTAGAAGCAATCTGTGCATCGTCTGTTTCTTCGTGCCCCTGCCCGTAAGTGTAAGCATTATATCCGTAGATTCCTCCACCGATCAAAACAACCGCCAAAATAATTGGGAAAACTAAACTTTTTTTCTTTTTAGGTTCAGTCGCTTGTGTATTATTATTTTCCATTGTTGGTATTGTTCTTAATTTATTTAATTGTTAAAGTTCCTGTAGTTTGTAATAGTTTTCTGTAAGCTAATGCCGCATCTGCTTTAGCATTGATTACGCCAACGTTTGCTGCGATCTGAGCCGCATCTGCATCCAGCAGTTCAGTCATGGTTGCCAAACCGTTGTCGTATTTATTTTTTGTGATTCTGTAATTTTCGTTTGCCTGTTCTGCAGATTTTTCAAAAACGGTGATTCTCTTTTTAGAGTAATCGGTGTTTTGATATTCTCTGTTTACATCAAGCTTAATATTATCATTCAATAGCTCATTAGATGCAGAAAGTTGTTTTTCTCTCGCCTGAGACTGTTTGTATGAAGAATTTTCTTTCCAGATATTAGATAAGTTGTAAGAAACTCCAATCCCAACATTTACGGCATTGTAAATCGTTAAAAATTTAGGAATATCCGCCGCTACATATCCGCCTGTAAACGCAATGGAAGGAAGATTTTCAGCTTTTGCCGCTTTCGTTCCCAATGCTGCTGCTTCTCTTTGTTTTCCTAAAGCCTGAAGGTCTTTACGATTATCTTTCGCTTCATTTACATAGAAATCAACAGGTTTTACGTCTGAACCTTCATCAATATAATTTTGATCAACCTCAATTTCTGTCGTTTCAGGAATTCCCAATAACAAATCCATATTGATATTGGCAATATTGTAATTGTTTTTAGCTTCCAATAATTGCAATTCTATATTTGAAGTCTGAAGATTTGCCTTTAAACGGTCGTTTCTCGCAATTACTCCATTATTTTCAAGTTTAAGGAAAGTTTCATCTCTCTTTTGAGAAGCTGTAAGGTTTTCTTCTAAAACTTTGATGGATTGATTCGCCTTGAACAAGTTATTATAAGCCTGAGCAACATTATAAGCAATTGCTATTTTATCGTTTTCTGTGCTCAATTTTGATGCTTCCACCAAATATTTCGCAGACTGAATTCCGTATTTTATTCTTCCGCCGCTGTAAATGGGAACACTTAGATTTACTGAACCGTAAGCTACCTGATGTACCTCAGGACTGCTTCCACCTTCCGATGAAACTCCCGGAAGTTTTATATTCACATTCGGTTTATTGGGAAGATACATATAGCTTCCGGAAACTTTAAGGTCAGGAAGTTGTCTGTTCTTCGCCTCTAAAAGATCAGCAGTAGCCTCTTCGATCTTCGCTGCATCGATCTTCAGATTTTTGCTGTTTTGGATACCCAACTGCACAGCTTCATCAAGAGTCAATGTTTTTTTCTCCTGAGCATTTGTGTTTGCAATCCCTACGAATAGGGCCAGTGCAAGGACTGAGTTATTTATTTTCTTCATAACCTAAAAGGTCTTTTAGTAAATATTTAATATGTTTATTAAGTTCTGTGTAATACTTTTCGTCAAAAGTGTCTTCATCTTCTTTATCGTTAAGGAATTCTTTATACATTTCCTTTGCGTTTGATGCGTAAAACAATGTTCCGCTCACGGTAGAATGAAGAAGATAGATCGGAGGATTTTTGGTGAAAATTCCTTTCTTCAAGCCACTTTCTAATATTTTTGAATACATGGAAATAAATCCCATTTTTGTCTGTTTCAAAAACTCAATAATATGAGGATTCTCTGCATGTAATTGCTCTCTTTGCATAATTCTGTAGAAACATTTATGGTTTCTTACCTTACCTGCAAACTGATCCACAATTTTTTCTACTTTTTCCCACTCATTAATGTCTGTTCTTTCAATAATATCTTTCGAAAAGAATTGCCCTTCATTCATCCTGTATTCCACCAACTTCTCGTAAAGCTTTTCTTTTGAACCGAAATAATAGGAAATCATAGAAATGTTTACATTCGCTGCTTTGGCAATTTCTCTGGTAGAAGTTCCTTCAAAACCTTTCTCAGCAAAAAGCTTTTCCGCAGCATATAATATATTTTCTTCTTTTGATAACATTCTATGTTCTGTTTTCAGGGTGCAAATTTACACAAGATTCCAAATAAATCAAACGATTGATTGATTTTTTAATTTATTTTTAATATTTGAAATCGCAAAACACTGAATTACAATAATTTATATTTTATTTATAATATTAATCAACATTATAGATTTGGTAATTTAATATCATATTTTAAGTCAAATTTTCACCAAAATGAGCCTCTGCACTGCATTTTTAGAAAATTAACTCTAAAAATAAGTCAGGAAATAAAAATTTAAGCTAATCAACTGACGATTTTATTTATATTTGAAACTATCAAAATTTAATATTGATCAAAAGGTTAATTTAAAATTTGAAATCATAAAACTAATAGCAAGAAAACAATTATTAATCAATTTATATGAGACAAAAATTTATCCCTTTTTTATTTTCCGCTGCATTATTACTGAACTTGGGCTGTCAGGTTGATGATGAAATGGACGAAGAAATTCAGAATTTGTATTGTGATTCTTCAAACACAACCTTCAATCAATTGTATAATAGTCTGGTAACTCCTACTAACCCAGGAACTGCACAAACATTAGATCTTGTTACTCACTCTTACACATTTAGTGTAACATCCAATAAAGTCATTTGTAAAGTGGGCTATCAAAGTGCACCTGCCATGAGCGGAACACCCTATTTGATTGAAATTTATGATAACACAGATGCTGTCACGGTTTACTCAGATAGTCACTTATTTTCCTCTGCGAGTACTTCTTATGTAACTATAATACCGACAGTTATAAAGTCCGGACATTCTTATACCATAAAAAGAAGTCAGAATAATTACGCTGGAAACATTGTCAACACCATTGGAAGGTTAATCACAAATTCAACTTTTCCAGTGGTTCACGGAGATTTAAAAATTACAGGATCATCATTTTACGGAACCGGAGGTCCTCTTAATAACGGATCAATTCCTTATATCGATATTGTTTTCGAATAAAACTAAAAACTCCGGCGACTTGCCGGAGTTTATATTATGAATTTTTATGAATATATCTCGATAATTTGATGCCCAGATCTGTCCAGACAATCTTAGGATTTCCGTTTCGGGTAAGATGCAGATCAGCGGTACTTATTTCTTCCAAAATACTTTCAATATTGGCTCCGCTAATAAATTTTGAAAAGCTAACCCAATTAAAACCATTGGCATCAATTTTTTTATAGACCAAATTTTCAGACTGATAATTCTGAAGCAAAGCCAGCCGGAAAATCTCTGAACAATAATTTAAAAAGTTCTTTTGCTTTTCACGATTCCAGCCTGCAATTTCACGCGCCCAAACAATAATATTTTTCAGAAACTGAGGTTTCTTTTTCACCATAAACGCATCACGAACCCACTGAACAAAAAGTTTTTCAAACTCTTCATTTTTTGTTCCCGATTGTAATAATTTAATCGCATCATTCAGATCTCCTTGTGCTTGATGTACGATTTCTCTTACTTTTTCATCAGTTACATTAAAGTTCTTTTTTAAATAAACCTCAATATCTTCATCACTAATCCTCGGAACTTCCACCACCTGCGTTCTAGAAAGAATGGTCGGAAGAATATCATTGGTAGACTCTGCGGTGAGAAGAATAATGGTTTTCGCAGGGGGTTCTTCTAAAAATTTCAGGAACTTATTGGAAGCGGCAATATTCATTTTATCGGCTCTCCAAACGATTAGGATTTTGGTTCCGCCCTCAAAACTTTTAAGAGAAAACTTTTGATTCTGATCATCAATTTCATCTGCAGAAATGAAAAGCTGCTTGTTTTCAGACTCTAAAAAAGCCGTCCAGTCATCATAACTTGCATACGGTGAAGCCATGATCATCTCACGGAACTCTTCAAATTTATTTTTACTTAAAGAATTTTTGTTGTCTGTAAAAACCGGAAAACTGAAATGCAAATCCAGGTGATTCAAATGCTCCACTTTTGAAGCGGCATGAGGATTTTCACCCTGTAAAACCTCTTTAGCATACGCCAAAACCATCGGCAACGTTCCATACCCTTCTTTTCCCGTGAAAAGCTGGGCGTGGCTCACTCTGTTTTCGACGATACTGTCTCTAAGAAGCTTTTTCAGATTTTCCTGTCCGGCAATGTTCTCCCAATTCATGTTCCAAAGATAAAAAATCTTCTTTCAACTTCTCAATTTGAAGTTTAATTTAATATGATATTACTTTAATTTCATTTGGAACTATTTGAATGTTGCTTTATTTTTTTTGAAGCCATTTCCAGCTTTCGCTACTCGCTTTTTTGGGTTTCG
>DKLU01000318.1 GCA_002455915.1 Chryseobacterium sp. UBA6632 | reverse complement strand
ATTATAAATTATTTTTTAGTTTAAAATACAGATAAACTGTTAATATTTAGTTTAAATAATTGATTTTTAAATATTTGGTAAAAATGCCAAAAGTTAAATTTGTGGTATGTGTGTGGTATGTTTATTTCGGTCTTCAAAACTTAAGAAACATCTTTTACACTTAAATTTAAATATTCAGAGGGAGTAATTTTTTCTATTTGTTTAAAAACACGATTAAAAGTCGACTGATTAGAAAATCCTGCTTCCGTATAAATATACATAAGTGTAATTTTCTCCAAATCATTTTCTTTCATTAATTTTTTCACATAATTAATTCTATATGTGTTTAAATAATTATTAAAATTCGGAAAATTATTTTGTCGTATTGCCTTTGATATATAGCTGCTATTGATGTTTAATTCTGCCGAAAGTTTAGAAATATTAAAGTTTGGATCTTTATAAAGCTGTTTTTCTTCCATGAAATTTTCAATTTTATTAAAAATTTCCTGATCGAGAATTTCTGTTTTTTCTGAAATAATAGGTTTTAATTCTTGTTTTTGCTCGATTTCATGTTCAATTTCAACCCTTCTGATTTTGTCTTTATAGAAAATAATTAATGCAATTACGGCTACATTAGAAAGCACGAGAAGTGTATCTGTAATTCTAATGTCTTCTTTGCTGTGTACAGGGAAATTAAAATTGATATTTTTTGAAATGATAAATCCAATTAAAATGCAGAAAATGACGAATCCGCTATAAAGAATAACATATTTTCTTGAAAAAAATACATAGGCACCCAGAGGAATTGGCAATAACCAAACAAAACTTGCCACAGAATTTTCCCAGAAAGCAAGCATAATATAAAAATCATACAAAGATGCAAGAATAATATACACATGAACCAGCTTATTAATGGAATATTTTTTTCGATTAACAATAATATAGGAATAAATAAGGATGAATAAGCCTCCGGCAGTGTACCACGGCATAATATCATCATGAATAAAAAATCCAAAAATAATTGTGAATATAAAAAGTACCGCTGCCATTAAAAGAATGTAGTAATGGATGAGTTCTCGTTTATATTTTTCTATCTTCTGAGCCTTTGTGTACTCTTGTATCATTTTTTGTGCCTTAATAATTTTTTTATTGTGTGTTTTTTAGCTAAATACGGAAATTGACTGCTTTAAGTATTTGATAAATAGGGTTTTAATTTCAATAAGTCATTTTCCTGATTTTCATTAATGATTACAAAAATTGATTTATCTCTCCTTTTATCTTTGCAAAATACTTCACCATCATAAAAAATTTCATGTGAAAATATTATTCTATGATTTTAATTTTCGTGAAAAAAATTAACTGTTTGCAAAGATAAGAAGATTTAAATAATTATATAGAAAACACAAAATATTCTCCTTTTTATTTAACAATTTATAAAATTCAAACATGAAGAAAACAAAATTATCTCTTATCAGCTTTTCGCTGATTTTTCTATCTGCCAAAATGTATTCTCAGGTTGGCATTAATACAGCTTTGCCAAAAGCAACTTTCGATGTTGTAGGAAAACCAGCGATGGCTACGGCTGCCGATGGTGTTATTGCTCCAAGATTAACAGGAGACCAATTGAAAGCTAAAGATGCAGTTTATCTAGCCGACCAAACCGGAGCTTTGGTGTATGTAACACAAGCGGTTACCACTGCATCCCCCAAAACGGCAAAAGTTGATAAGCCAGGATATTATATGTTCAATGGCGAAACCTGGAAATTTGCTTTTGGCGGAAATAACGATGATGATATCGTAATCGGTGAATTGGTATATTATCACGGGAGTATTCCTGCTAATACTTCCGGAGCCAATGTTTTGGCGAGCACTTACCTAAGTGATCTTCCGGTATTAGGAGGTGTGTTAAGATTGGACGCTCAATTCGATGGAAATTCATCAGGAACCGGAGCAATTACCACCTTTAATCCAAGGCTTTATAATGTAAGTTCGGGTGATATCAAAATGTGGGTTTCAGAAATGTCTACCCATACCGGAGATTCGGATAACGGGAATATAAAACTCTCTCCCGGTGCTTTCAGACAGTTTGATGATGGCGTATATTTATCGCAAACCCACAACGAAACGGTGACTTTTGATATTACCATGCAGGAGCCAGAGCCAAGATGGTACAGAGTGTATTATGCTTTCAGGGTTGATAATAAATCTACTGCGGGAAGCAGCAATGCCACTACTTCAGATACAAATACGGCAGATAATACAAGAGAATTATTTTTGTCTGTGCAAAGGTTATATTAATGAAAAATGATATTGGTTTTAAGAGGTGATTTTTAATTGCCTCTTTTTTTGTGATTCTAAATGGATTAAATTTTGCTTAATTATTAAATCTATAAGAACTTTTTTTTGACAAAGTTTTCTAAATTTATTATCATTGTAACTTAAAATATTTCCACAAATGATAGAAGATTTTCCGTTCTATTTATCTCTTATTGTTGCCATCATATTGCTTATCATGTTGGCGAACAAGATAAAAGTTGCCTATCCTGTATTACTCGTGATTGCAGGTTTGCTCATTAGTTTTATTCCTGGCATTCCTACCATAAAGATAGATCCGGAGCTTATTTTTATTATTTTTCTGCCGCCGCTTTTGTACGAAGCCGCTTGGGCAATTTCATGGAAAGAACTCTGGAAATGGCGACGTATTATCGGAAGTTTTGCCTTTGTCGTTGTTTTTCTAACAGCGATTACAGTGGCTTTTGTAGCTAATCATTTTATTCCCGGATTTTCTTTGGCTTTAGGTTTTTTATTAGGTGGAATTGTTTCTCCGCCAGATGCAGTAAGCGCAAGTGCTATTCTGAAATTCGTGAAAGTTCCTAAAAGAATGTCATCTATTCTGGAAGGAGAAAGTTTACTAAACGATGCTTCTTCCTTAATTATTTTTCGTTTTGCAATGGTTGCAGTCGCGACAGGTCAGTTTATCTGGCAAGATGCGGTCTTAAGTTTTTCATGGATGCTTGTTGGCGGTATCGGAATCGGACTGTTATTAGGCTATGTTTTTATGAAGTCTCAAAAGATTCTTCCTACAGACGCCAATATGGATACCATTCTAACGATCGTTGCGCCCTACGTTATGTATATCGCAGCCGAAGAAGTTCACAGTTCTGGAGTTCTGGCGGTTGTAAGTGGCGGTTTGCTGCTTTCAAATAACAGATTTTCTTTTCTCGGAACCTCTTCTCGTTTGCGTGGAGTGAATGTTTGGGAAAGCTTAGCCTTTGTTTTGAATGGTTTGGTTTTCGTTTTAATCGGTCTCGATCTTCCGGAGATTACTTCTGGTATTGAAGGTGTAAGCTTATCTTCTGCCATTGGTTACGGTTTGTTAATCACAGCGGTTTTAATTGTTGTAAGAATTCTTTCCGCTTACGGAGCCGTGATTGTTACACTGGTTGCGCGAAACTTTATCAGCGTGGCAGACACTAGAAGTCCAGGGTTTAAAGCACCTATTATGATGGGATGGACAGGAATGCGAGGTGTGGTTTCTTTAGCTGCAGCTCTTTCAATTCCTACCCATTTATATGTTGGCGGCCCTGCTTTTCCGCAGAGAAATTTAGTGTTATTTATCACTTTTGTAGTTATTCTTACTACGTTGGTTGTGCAAGGTCTTACGCTTCCTTATTTAATCAAAAAGCTCAATTTACCATCTTTTAATGATTATTTGTCTGATGAAGATGCAGATAATGAAATTAAAAGAGGTATTGCGAGGCATACATTAAATCATATCAAAGAAAATCATAATATATTATTTGAAAGAAGTCATTTCTTACAGCAAATTCATGAAAAATGGCAGGGTAAAATTGATGAAGAGGGCGATATTCAACTTTCTCCCGAAGTGCGTGAAGCCTATCTTGATATTTTAAATGCACAGAGAATGTGGCTGATAGAGCAAAATCATAACAATACAGATTTAAATGAAGATGTCATCAGAAAACATTTAATGAAAATCGATTTAGAGGAAGAAAGAGTACGGCTCGTTCATTAATGATTGTTTAAAATATTCATTAAATTTTCCAGATATTCATTTTCTTTCAATACTTTTTGATAAGATTGTTTGGCATAAGCAGGAGAAAGTTCGTAATTCTCTGGTTTTATGCTAAAGTCTTCATTTTCTATGTATTGGTTTAAATGACGCGTGTAATCTTTAATCCATTTATTGATCTTTTTTCGTTTTATTTTACAGATTGTACTGTTTTTAATTTTTTGTAAAGAATTCAATATAAATGATTTATCACCATGGAAATTAATCACATTAGCCATATTGATAAAAGATAGATTGTGCTTATCCTGTAATACAGAATGTTTGTCGTCTTCAAAAATCATGATTGTAAGGTTTTAATAATTCGATAAATTTTTCGAAACACTGAAATATATTGCTGAAGAATCAACAGACGGGTATTGAGGAATATTTTTTCAAGATCAGAATGATCTCTCTCAAGGATGTAAAATTATAAGTTAACATGACATTATTATTAAGTGGATATGGTGTTAAAACTGTACCTTCAAAAACCTAACCAAAATAATTAGATTTTCTCACATGAGGTATCTTTTGTGAAATTTATTTTAACAAATGTAATGAAAGGTTAATATTTTGAATTAAATCATCCTTTCTAAACATCAAAAATATTTTCGCCAAACTATTGATTATCAGATTTAATGTGAATCAATCGAATGAAAATTGAAATATATTCGATAATTCATCAAAATTTAATTTGTATAAGTGAAAATTATTCATAGTTTTGTGAAATATTAATATGATTCTAAAAACATAACACGTTTCCATTTCATTTTATCAAATTTGATAAAAAATCAGCATTTTTAATCTTAAATTAAATAGCTGTCTTTACCCAACGGGCCAGATGATATTGTTTCTGGTCCATTTTTATTTATTTTCTGCTGAATAGCT
>DKLU01000317.1 GCA_002455915.1 Chryseobacterium sp. UBA6632 | reverse complement strand
TCTAGGATTCGGAATATCTTTTATCAGCTTTAATTTGATCTTTTTATTATTTGAAAAAAAACCTTTTGCGTATAAAAAATTATCTCTGTAGTTCGATTCAGGGAAAATATAATCGTCGTTCAGCGTTATTTTGTAAATATCTAAAGCTGGAACGGTAAAAGTTTTTGTCTTTTCGTTTTCTCCTGTTTCTATCCAATAAGATTTTGTTTCGCCTGTTCTTGTTTCAGTTTCCAGTTTTACAGGAATGGCGGTATCTGTATTTTTTGTGATTTTAATATTTAAAGAGTCATCTTCTTTTCGAATTCTTTTCAATTTAAAATTGACTCTGTTTTTTTGTTTGAAAAAAGCATCCAGATAATTCGTTGTTTTATCTTTTTCAGATAATTCTTTCAGAAAATCTTCAGGCTGGATTTGTTTGTCGGTATTTTTAGCAATAAAATCTTTAACAGTTGCATTAAAATTATCATAGCCCATTTTATCGGCAGAATAGCTGAAAAGACTTCCCGTTTCAAAGCTGCTGATGGCCATATCATTGAAATTACTCAGACCTGTAAAATTTTCATCAATTTTCTGATCCAGATTTTGAGACATGATATATTGATAGGCCAAACCATAACGATCAATCAATTTTACATTGGAAGCATGAAATAATTTCAAAGGTTTTACCCCAAAAATCTTTGTTTCCGGAAGGGAACCAAGAATTTTAGTTTCATTATAAAATTTCTTTAAATATTGCAATTCTAAATAAGATTTTAAACCATTTTTAAACCAATGATTGTCTTCTTTATCAGTAATGACGCTTTCGTCCAGAATTTTTTTAGCAATAATTCCGAAATAATCTAAATCTGTTTTTTCAGCATCCGTAAACATCTGAAATTTAAATTTCCAGAATGTAATATCATTATTTCCGAAAAAATCCTCTTTACCTCTGAATTTATCAGAAATAAAAAGTCTTGCCGGAATATATCCGATTCTGTCTTTAATGAATTTTAAATGTAAAGGAAGATAAAATTCAAGGTTTTGTTTTTCCTGAGGTTTTAAATTGTAACCGAATTTTATTTCAGTATTAATACCTTCCGAATTAATAATTATGGATGGAAACTGATTGTCGGAAATTAAAAATTCAGGATCAGAATCTAAATATCCCTTGAAGGAATTCATCTGGATTTGCTGAAGATTACTTTCAATAAAACTGTTTACGGGTATATCAAAATTAACCGTCCAGTACGTGTTGAAGTTTACAGATTCTTCAATATCATAGTAATCTCTTTTGGAAATATTGTCCGGATCGAAATGATCCGGAACAATAAAGAAATATTTTAAGGCTGTATTTTTATCAGATGTGCCATAACCCGTAAATCTTTTATCGGGAAGCTGCATCTGATATTGCAGTTGTAGAATGACTTTTTCACCTGGCTTCAACGGCTGAGAAAGCGGAACAAACAAGTTTTCATCCGAAAAATTGTTAACAGAAATTTCCTGATTGTCTGAACTTTTTACATGAAACTGCAATAGTTTTCCCAGCTGTTCAGGTTTTGCAAAATGCAAATCGTTATTTCTGTCCTCAAGTTTTCTGTAAACTAAAGAAGTTCCTCTTTTATTGTATGCCGAAACCCAATTTAAAAGTTTTATGGTATTTAAATCTTTTTCTGAGTGGTTGTAATAGGTGATTTCCTGGTTTACATCCAGCATTTTTCTGTCGGCCGACAATTTGGCTTCAATATAAATACTGTCTTTTTGTGCAGAAACCTGAACAACTCCCCAGAACAAAATAAGGCAAATACTAAACTTTTTCAATTACATGTGATAAAGCGTCAAATATAATTTATTTTGACTAATATCCGTTGATTTTTAACTTAAGTTTTTGTCTTAAAATTACTTTTTCTCCAAAGAACTTAAATAAGCATTCCAACCTTCATTTTTATAAGTAATGGCAGCCTGTTCTGGATTTTCAGATTTGTAAATTCCTCTTCCTACAATGATGAAGTCGGTATGAAGTGTTTTGAAAACGTGCTCTGGCGTGTTATATTGCTGACCTTTTCCGTCTCCTGAATCTGCTAAATTTACACCCGGCGTAAACAATAAAATTTCATCCGGAAGCTGATTTTGAGAAACTCCACCAATTACGTTTGGATGAGATAAAGCTACTTTTAAAGCTTCTTCGCGATAGCTGGTTGTTGTTAAAGTTCCTTTAGAAGACATTCCAATAATGGCAACAACACCTACATTGCTAAAACAATCTAATGATTCAAAACCGCCAATCACCTGAGATGTTACGAAATCTGCCCAATCTGTAATTTTGAAAACTCCGCTCGTAAACTGAAGTTCCTGAGTATTTCCAATGTCAGCAAACTTTCTGTCTTCCATCAATAAAAACTGATGTTTTGAAGCCAACGCTTTTAATGGAGTAATTGTTTTTTCGTATTCAAAATCTGAAATAATATCGATATGCGTTTTTAATGCAATAATGTGAGGACCTACTTTCTCTGCAAAATCCAACAATTCCTGAGTCGTTGTAACGTCTGCCGAAGCAATAAGGTTTGATTTTTTTTCTAACGCAATTTCTAATAATTTTTTAGAAACAGAGTGTTGAGCTGCATTTAATTTCTGCTCATAAGAACATCTTTGCTTTTCCTCAAACTGAATATGGTTTCCTTTTAAGAAATCCTGAATTCTTTTCACTTCTTCGTCTGTCAGTTGCCCGTCTTCCTGAAGAATAGCACAAACTTCTGAAATATTGAAGAGCGTATGAACTCTGTATCCTTTGCTTTCCAAAAGCTCTTTTCCGCCTTGTTCTCTGTCAAGAACCACAACAATGTCAGCAACTTTTAAATCTTCCTGCTCAACTTCTGCAATGGTTTCTACTAAAGATTTTCCGGAAGTAATCACGTCTTCTACTAAAAGACAGTTTTGTCCTTTTTGGTAAATTCCTTCAATTAATTTTTTAGTTCCGTAACTTTTAGCTTCTTTTCTTTTAATAATTAATGGAATGTAGCTTTCTAAAGACATTGCCGTCGCCATTGGAAGAGCAGCGTAAGGCACTCCGCAAATCAAATCAAAATTATCCAAAGGAAGCATTTCCAATAAATAATTAGCAAGATTTTTTAAGATTTTAGGATCCGAAGCCAATGGTCTTAAATCTACATAAAACGGACTTTCGATCCCGCTTTTTAATGTAAATCTTCCGAATTTAATGATACCTAGTTTGTAGCACTCTAAAAAGAATTCTTTTTTACTTTCCATTATTTTTTATTAGATGTTGCAAATTTAAGGATTTGTGGTTAAAAGTCAATTGTGAATTTGTTGGGGATTGATTTAAATAAAGAATATAAAAAAAACCACCCTGTTTAAAAGATGGTTTCTCATTTATTTTACAATTTCTGCGTCGATTACTTTAGTGATTCCCGAATCATACTTTCGTTCGGCTTCCCAAAGTAAGAATTTATCCACTTCTTTGATTAGTTTTGGAATTACCAGTGATAAAACTGCCAAATCATCCAAAACACCCACTACCGGAATCGCCACTTCAGGAATAAGATCGATAGGCGAAAGCACATATACAATACCTAAAAGCGGTAAAATAATGTCCATAGATTTTACAGGATACAAACCTTTTTTCCAAGATTTTATCATTCTGAAAATATCTGGAATTTTTCTCATAAAGCCTTTATGACTGATGGCTTCTTTTGCTACGTGTAATTTTGAATATTTCATTTTGTGTTTAGTTTTAAAATATTTTTTTTAACTGTATAAATTTCGCAAATTCTGTACCAAGTAATTATAAATTTAAGTTAAATAATTATTTAATAATATTGTCAATGAACTGATGCACAGTCTCAGTGTTCCAATCTTTGTAGGCATCTTCCTTAATCATGATTCTTCCTGTTTTATCCAAAAGGAAAGTCGTGGGGAACGCTTTTGGCAACAGTTTTTCAGAGATCGGACTTTGGGCGATGTATACAGGAACATTGTAATTATTATCTTTCAGGAATTTTCTTACCGCATCTTCCTGATCATTCATGGCGATCAAAACAAAGTCTACATGGTCTTTTCTTGTGTCATACAATTTCTGGATCGTAGGCCATTCTTTTCTGCACGGAGGGCACCAAGTTCCCCAAAAATTAAGAAAGACAGGCTTGTTTTTAAATGTTTTTAGATTAGTGCTCGGAACATTGATTCCCTTTAATTCTATATCATAATCGTCTTCGCCAATATGCACTGCATTTTCAATAGTGGCAACCGGGAAAAAGGTGTCTTTCAACATATTTCTTACTCCGGGAATAAATGCAATTCCTCCGA
This sequence comes from Chryseobacterium sp. UBA6632, assembly GCA_002455915.1. GTDB lineage: Bacteria > Bacteroidota > Bacteroidia > Flavobacteriales > Weeksellaceae > Chryseobacterium. The sequence goes on along the minus strand of DKLU01000317.1, from coordinate 2,428 downwards.
TAATGACGATTAATACAAGATAAATTATATTTTTTTTCATTTTTACTTTTAATAAAAATTATTTTGAATCTTTAATAAAACTATTCACTTAGTTTGTCATTCCGTAGGAATCTCAACAAAGTAATTAAAAAGATTTTTTGTAAATGAGCCTAGATTCCTACGGAATGACAAACAGAGTTTAAACTTACAAAAATTCTAAAATTTCCTGAACAGCATCTTTTCCTCTATTTTTTGCATAATAAATTTGAAGATCATTATAGAAATTATCTTTCGGATAACCTTCAGGATCTGCTTTATGTTTCATCAACAATTCTTTTCCGTATTGAGGACGCGGGCCCCAAGAATTTTTTACGTTAAAATCTTTATCCAGAATAATAACTTTCGGAATAGATTCTGTTCCGTTGGTTTGGAACTGACTGATTAAACTTTTATCGCTGTCTCTAAGGAAAATTTTAACCTCATTTTTACCTTCAAAAAATTTAACCAAAGCCGGAACAGTAGAGCTTGCATCACCACACCAAACTTCAGAAATAATTAAAATTTTTCCATCGAAATTTTTGGAGGCAAGTTCCTGCAACTGTTCTTCATTTGGGATAAATTTCTTCAAAGTTCTGTCGATTCTCTGAAGTCCCAGTTCGTAATATTGTTTATAATCAATTTCCTGTTGTGTAGCAGGATTTTCAAGTCTTTGTTTTCCGATTTCAAGATATTCCTCGAAAGAAATTCCTTTATCCCAGTAATTTTTCATCTTTATATTTGATTAAAAATTATTAATATTTCTTGTCTTATTAATTAAAAATAAATCTGCCAGTACAAAGGCTGCCAAACTTTCAACCACTGGCACCGCTCTCGGAACAACACAAGGATCGTGACGGCCTTTTCCTTCCACAATCACAGGATTTCCATCTTTGTCGATGCTTTCCTGAGGTCTGATAATCGTAGCCACAGGTTTGAAAGCCACACGGAAATAAATATCCATTCCGTTGGAAATTCCTCCCTGAATACCTCCTGAAAGATTAGATTTAGTCGTAAAATCTTCGTTGAAAAGATCATTATGTTCTTTTCCTGTCATTTTTGCACCACAGAATCCGCTTCCATATTCAAAACCTTTTGCAGCATTAATGTTAAGCATTGCTTTTGCCAATTCAGCCTGAAGTTTAGAGAAAACAGGTTCACCAATTCCCACCGGAACGTTTTTAATCACGCAGGTAACAGTTCCACCAATCGTATTTCCTTCTTTTTTGATCTCTTTGATTCTTGCAATCATTTTCTCTGCAGTTTCTGCATCTGGACAACGAACTTCATTGCTTTCTGTTTGAGAAAAATCTAAAGCCTGATAGGGTTTTTCGCAGAAAATATCGCCTACAGAAGAGACATAAGCGTTAATTTCAATATTTGATAATAGCTGCTTCGCCAAAGCACCCGCAACGACCCAATTAATAGTTTCTCTTGCCGAAGATTTTCCGCCGCCACGATAATCTCTGATCCCAAATTTCTGATCGTACGTAAAATCGGCATGACTTGGACGATAAGAATTCGCGATGTGATCATAATCTTTCGATTTCTGATTTTCGTTTTCGATGATAAAACCAATTGGGGTTCCCGTAGTTTTTCCGTCAAAAATTCCCGAAAGAAATTTCACCGTGTCACTTTCTTTTCGTTGTGTCACGATAGCGGATTGTCCTGGTTTTCTGCGATCTAATTCATACTGAACTTTATCGAGATCAACCGCTAAACCTGCCGGAAAATTATTGATGATTCCACCATAAGCCACACCGTGACTTTCCCCAAATGTTGTAAGACTGAGAAGATTACCTAAAGTATTGAACATAATACAAAATTACCGTTTTTTCTTCAGATAATAAAGTTTCAGGATTTGTTCTATTTATAGTTGTTTTTGATATTATTGATAACTTTTTCCGCTTCTTTTTTCTCTTTTGGTGTTAAATTTTTCCAGATAAATCCTTTTTGAATATTATTTTCATCAATTAATTGCGGAAAAATATTTGCCTTTACATCGTCAAAAATAAAACTGGTGGAAATAGCGGGAAGTTTCGTGTCAAAATTATAAGGGTAATTGTTTGATACATTGAGTTTTAAATTACCTACTTTAAACGTTTGATATTGATTGTATTCGTAAGTTGACGGTTTGTAAAGTTGTTCTTTATTCAATTTTGCCATGTAATTTCCCAGTCTAAAACTCGGAACCAACTTTTGAACAATGTTCGAAAATGATAAAAACAGAACGAAAAATATACTTAAACCTGAAAATAGTATAATTGATTTTTTCTGATTAATAAGATGAAAAAACATCACAAAAATAATCACAAAAAATACATCAATAAAAAATCTGTATTGTGCTGAAAATGATAAAACTAAAATACTTTTTATAATCATTGAAATACAAATTAGCGAGATCGGAAGAGCG
>DKLU01000172.1 GCA_002455915.1 Chryseobacterium sp. UBA6632 | reverse complement strand
AACGCAAAGTTTTAATTTAAATGTAAAAAACTCAAGTGAGCAAAGAAGAATCAACAAGTTGATTTGATAAAGCGTGTTTTCAAGTTTCGCGAAGTAAATTTATTTGCCTTTGCCTTCTAAAAATAATGCAGGAAGAATATAATCTTTGCGTTTAAAAATAAAATAAATTATTTCTTTCTAATCAACCAAAGTCCAATAAAGGTAAGCAATCCATTAATAATCAATAATTCCAACCCGATTTTAAATTCTCCAAATAAAGTTTCCTGATATTTATCGATAAAATAAGAGATCACTGGTGCTGCAATACAAACGAATGGAACCAGATTGTCTTTCACTTTAAATTTAGTAAAAATTCCAAAGGCAAAAAGTCCTAAAAGCGGTCCGTAAGTGAAACCTGCCAATTTAAGAATTAAACCAATCATCGAATTATCATTGATGACTTTAAAGATAATCACCATAATTAAGAAAGATAGTGCCACAATCAGGTGAACATTTTTTCTGAATCTTTCCTTCTTTTTATCGTCCCATTCTTTTTTCTCCTTCATTCCGAAAATATCGATGCATAAAGAGGAGGTTAAAGCTGTCATTGCGCCGTCTGCACTTGGAAATAAAGCTGAAATTAAAGCAATAATAAAAATGATGGAAATAAATGGAGGCATATGATTCAAAGCAATATCAGGGAATAACTGATCTCCCGCACTTGCCACATTTTCCTGAGCACCGTAAAGATGTAAAAGCCCACCCATATAAAGGAATAGTGAAATAACACCCAATAAAATAAAGCCCAACGTCACCATGTTTTTCTGAGAATCTTTCAGTTTGGTTACTGATAAACTTTTCTGCATCATTTCCTGATCAATTCCGGTCATGGTGATGGTGATAAATGCTCCGGCTAAGATTTGTTTAATGAAAAAACTTTTCTGGTTAGGATCAAAATCGAAGATTTTTGTATAGCCTTTTTCGTTCATCGCGGTAAAACTTTCACCTAAGCTTAAGCCTAAATGATTCAGCATGTAAACAGTACAAATGATTAATCCTAAAAGCATACATGAAGTCTGTAAAGTATCGGTCCAGACAATGGTTTTCACTCCGCCTTCATAAGTATAAAGAATGATCATTGCGAGAATAATCAATGTTGTAACAATAAAAGGAACACCTAAACTATCAAGAATAGCAACCTGTAAAATATTCACCACAAGATATAATCTAGCGGTGGCGCCTACCAATCTCGAAACAATGAAGATCCATGCTCCCGATTTGTAGGAAAGCTGTCCCATTCTTTGCTGAAGATAGCCGTAAATAGAGGTTAATTTTAATCGATAATATAAAGGGAGAAGAACGTAGGCGATAATCACATAACCAATCAAATATCCGACGGTAATCTGTAAATAAGCAAATTTGTCATTTCCCACAGCTCCCGGAACGCTCACAAAAGTAACTCCTGAAAGTGAAGTACCGATCATTCCAAACGCCACAAGCATCCAATTACTTTTACGGTTTCCGATGAAGAAACTCTCATTATCACTTCCTTTTCCGGTGCGGTAGGCTACCCAAAGCAGCAATGCAAAATACACGATAATGATGGCCAGTAATATAAATGGAGACATATTTTATTCGATTAAAATTTTACAAATATAGTTTTTTTATAGTCTGCTGAAAAAGAAAAAACCTTCCGGAATATAAATCCAAAAGGTTTTTATTTTGTTTAAAATGCTTCGGCAAGCTCAGCATGGCATGTTAAAATTTGCTGTTAAAATTAGACAGTTAGTATCAGGAATGTCATGCTGAGCCTGTCGAAGCATCCATAAGATTTAGATTAAATTTAAAATAATCAATTTCAATCTTAGTCTAAAAAACTAAGCATGAGTCTGATTCACTAAAACATCCTGAAGCTCTTCATGTTTCTGGAAAGTAGCTTTTGCAAAAGGGCAAAGCGGAATAATGGTTTTTCCGTTTTTTCTTGCAAAATCTACCGCAGCCACAAGCATTTCTTTGCCAACACCTTGGCCGTTGTATGCTTCTTCCACTTCAGTATGGTCGATGATAAATCTCTCTTCACCAGCCCAGGTGTAAGTCATTAAACCTGCGCGGTTTCCATCTATGAATGCCTCAAAATTTCCGTGTTTTTCGTCGTTGTTTTGTTTTACTTCAATCATATTATGAGAATTTGGTTAAAATTTCTATTTCGTTTGTTAATATTTTATGAATCGGGCACGCGTCTGCAATCGTGTGAAGCCTTTTTAATTGTTCTTCATCAAGATTTGTGCCTTCAAAGCTGATATCTCTTTTAAAGATCGCTCTTTTAGTTAATGGGAAGTTTTCCAGTTCTACTTCTACGTTAATGTTTTCAACGTCCCATTCTTTTCTGTCGATATACATTCTCAGGGTTGCTGCCGTACAGCTTGCCAAAGAAGTTGCCAGGATTTCAAAAGGGTTAAAGCCTTTATTCTGTCCGCCTTTATCTATAGGTTCATCAGTGATCAAAGTATTTTCACCAGCGACAACCTCTGTGTAATATTTTTCTTTTCCTAAACTTGCTTTTACCGTTACCGCCATTATTTTTTCTGTTGGGTTCTAATTTAAATATAAAAATCAATTAAATTTTTAGTTTTTAATCTGATTTTTAAAATTTTCAATTTTGTCTTTGAGCTCTTTCAGCATTTCAGGGTTGATAACGCCACTTTCCAGATCAAAATTTTCATAAAACTTCGGCATTGAAAAAGTATCTTTAATATCAGCTGCAAATTGTGGAAAAAATGTTTTTGCAGTATTCATCACATTTCCGCCGCCATAACCTCCTGGAGAAGTCGACATCAGAAACATGGGTTTATCCTGAAAAACTTTTACATTAATTCTCGAAGCCCAATCAAAAACGTTTTTAAAAGCCGAACTGTACGATCGGTTGTGTTCGGCAAGCGAACAGATAATGACGTCAGATTCTTCAATGGCTTTTAAAAAGTTATGCGCTTCTTCGGGAAATCCCTTTTTCTCGCGGTCAACGGAGAAAACGGGCATATCAAAATCATTTAAATCGATTAAATGAATATCTTCATTCTGAAAATCTTTCAAAACAAATTTTACCAGTTCTCTATTGATCGATGTGGAAGATGTACTTCCTGCAAATGCTAATATTTTCATCGTTTATATTTAAAATTCTTTATGGTTTTCTGTTTAAAATCGCTTTCGGAAGCGGAACATATTCTTCCTCGTCTCCCGGAACTAAAGGAAAAGCGTCGTGATTCTGGTCGTTCCAGTTTACTTTTGCTTCTTCAATTAATTCTTTGTCTGAATTTACGAAATTCCAGAAAATAAAACGTTCTTCTTCAAAAGGTTCACCGCCAAAAAGATACACCGTTCCATTTTCACTCATATCAAATTCGCAGAGTTTGGTGTCTTTGGCAATCATCAATTGTTTTGAACCATAAGAATTTCCGTCTGTTGTAACGGTTCCGTCCAAAACGTACATTGCCGCTTCCCCATAAAGATCTTTTCCGATGCTGATTTTTTTCGCATCTGTAGTTTTAATTTCAATAAAAAATAATTTGCTGTGAACCGGAACCGGAGATTTTCTGCCGAACGCTTCCCCTGCAATTAATTTATATTGAATTCCGTCTTCTTCCCAAACCGGAATTTCGTCCGCTTCAATATGATGAAAAGTAGGCTCAGACTGTTCCAAATGCTTCGGAAGCCCTACCCAAATTTGAAAACCGTGAAGTCTTTTATCTGAATGTCTCAAATATTCCGGTGTTCTTTCGGAATGTACAACTCCTTTTCCGGCAGTCATCCAGTTTACGGCTCCCGGCTTGATCTCCAAAGCACTTCCGATGCTGTCTCTGTGGAAAATTGATCCTTCCAGAAGATAAGTTAATGTTGAAAGACCGATGTGCGGATGCGGCGGAACATCAAGGTTTTGATAATCTTTAAGCTCTGAAGGTCCCATGTGATCGATAAAAACGAATGGTCCAACCGCTCTTTTTTCACGGAAAGGCAATAGTCTGCCGACTAAAAAGTTTCCTATATCCGCGGATTTTTCTTCTATAATAAGTCCGATATTTGACATGATATTAAGGTGGTTTTTTAAATTTTATATAAGCTAATGTAATTAATTTTTGTTCTGTTTACGGTACTTTAAGGAAAATTAAAGTTGATCGTAACCGTGAAAGCGCTCATCGACAATACGTTTCCATTCAGGATTTTTTTTAATGAATGCGGCAACGTAAGGGCAGAAAGGGAGTGCTTTTTTATGATGGTCTTCAATATATTGTAATGTTTTTTCGACAACAGCTTCTGCGGCGCCAGTTCCCGAGATCAACAGATCTGCTTCGGTATGGTTTAAGGCAATCTGGCTTCCCATTTCGCGATAATCAATAAAAGCAGAATGACCGTTGAATTCTATTTCGAATCGGCTTCCGGTGTTTACTAATGCTATATTTTCAAATTCTGATTTCATGATTTTTTTGGATTGTTTTAAATTTTCCGTTCAGTTTGTCATTCCGTAGGAATCTCAGCTATTATATTTAAACTCTAATAAATAAGTTTAGATTCCTACGGAATGACAAAGGGCGTGTTGAATTTTGATATATTAAAACACAATCACATAAAATTAAGAAAAAGAAGAACTCAAAATATAAGTTTGAATGAAATTAATCTGCCAAATAACCAAAACGTCCCAAATTATAATCCTCAAATGCCTGCATGATTTCTTCTCGGGTATTCATTACAAAAGGACCGTGAGGGTAAATTGGTTCGTTCAATGGCATGCCGCTGATAATTAAACAATGGCATCTTCTGAGGCTTCTATGGTAAATGTTTCGCCTTCATTTCGGAATAAAACAAAATGATCGGTTGCTGTTTTTTGTTCCCCATTCACGATAATATTTCCTTCGATAACCAAGGCTCCCGTATTGAAATTTTCCGGAAAACTGAATTCTGCCTTTCCGCCTTTTTTCAGTTTGGCATTCATCATATTCACAGGACTGAAAGTGAAAGCAGGACCTTTTTGATCTTTATATGTTCCGGCAATAATTTCGATAAAACCGTTTTCGCCAAGATCAACTTTCGTCATCTCAGAATTTTTGATGGACTGATATTTTGGGCAGCTCATTTTATACACCGACGGAAGATTGACCCAAAGCTGAACCATCTGGAAAAATCCGCCTTTCTGTGCCCATTCTTTTTCGTGATATTCTTTGTGAAGAACGCCTTTTGCAGCGGTCATCCATTGTACATCGCCTTCACCGATGATTCCGCCGCCGCCTGCACTGTCATGATGCTGAACTTTACCTTTATACGCTATGGTTACGGTTTCAAAACCTCTGTGAGGATGCACTCCGACACCTCGCGGCTGATCTGTTCCGTTGAAATAAAATTTTGAATTGTAATCCAGCACAAGAAATGGATCCATTCTTTTCATGTCCATTCCCTGTACTCCCGGAATAAAATTATGAACCCTAAAACCATCACCCACAAAATGAGCAGGTCTGGGAGATACTATTTTTTCTACTTTTTTAGTTGCCATAATATTGTTGATATTAATAAAACAAAGGTACGACAGCTGAAAATCAGATGCATTGATCTGTGGTAATTACGTGGTGGCGGATTGTTGTTTGATTGTATCTAGTTTCTGGTTGATTGTTGCGGGTTGTTAGTGCAGGTTTTGCGTATGTCATTCAGAACGGAGTGGAAGCAGAGTGAAGAATCTATTTTCGGATGTTATTTTGCATAAAATTTGTCATGCTGAAAGCATCTATGCCCGAATCTTTCCATTCTATTTTCTAATACTATGCCGAGATGCTTTCAGCATGACAAACTATTTATTTTATAAATGAATGCCATTCACACTTTTAAATTACTCTTCTTTCGATTGCATATTTTTTCCATCCGAAATGTGTAGTCTTCTGAAAACTAACCCTGAAATAATGGTTAGAATACCAATACTTAAAAATGTCCATCGAAAAGCATTGTGTGTTTCGTGGTTGATAAGTTCCGGAGTGTTTTCGAATATTTTTAAAACAATTAATCCGAAAGCAATCCCAAAACCAATCGCGAGCTGTTGATTGACTGATAACAATGAATTTCCGCTGCTGGTCTGGAAGTTTCTTAAATCAGCAATAGAAATCGTATTCATTGAGGTAAACTGAATTGAGTTGAAAAATCCTAAGATCGCAATAATCGGGATAAACCAATATAAAGAAGTGTGAATATCGGGAATGGCTAACAGGCAAATTAAGGTTCCGATGATAAAAGTATTGACCATTAAAGTCTGTCGATAACCAAACTTGTCTAAAATTTTAATCACATAAGATTTTCCAAACATTGCGGTAATGGCCATCGGCGCGATAATCCACCCAGAAGTTACCGCTGACTGCTTGTAAGCAATTTGAATCATTAGCGGAAGTAAAAGAGGAACAGAACTTATTCCTAATCTTGTGGCAAGATTTCCGACAATTCCTACACGAAAAGTTCTCACCTGAAATAAGCTTAATGGGAAAATCGCGGTTTTATCTTTTCTTGCATGTCGGTAATAATAATACATAAAAAGAAATCCTAGAATAAACACGACCAAAACGGGAGTTGTATTTTGAAGATCTCCGAAAAGTTCCAAAGAAATGGAAAGGAGGAGAGAGGCAGCTGCAAAAATAAGGAAGCCTTTCAGATCAAAATCAACATCTGTGGATTTGTAATTAGGCATAAATTTTATCGCCAAAACAATTCCCAATAATCCAATCGGAATATTGATCAGGAAAATCCAGTGCCACGAAAGGTAATCTACCATATATCCTCCAACTAAGGGACCTAAAACGGGGCCAATTAATGCAGGAATAATGGCAAAATTCATTGCTTTTAATAATTCATTTTTATCGAAAGTTTTAATTAAAGCTAATTTTCCGACAGGTGTCATTAAACTTCCTCCAACTCCTTGAAGTACACGTGAAATTACAAGATGTGTGAGATTTTGAGACGTCGCACAGAATAATGAGCCTAGACTGAATAAAATTAAAGAAATGATAAAGATTTTTTTTGTTCCGAACCGATCTGCTAAAAACCCACTCGCAGGCATAAAAACAGCCAATGTTAAAACATAACTGATAATGGCGTTCTGCATATTCAGTGGCGATTCATTCAGGTCTTTCGCGATGGAAGGTAATGAAGTATTAAGAATAGTTGAGTCTAGCATCTGCATAAAAATCGCGGTTGCAAGGATCAGTGGTAGTACTTTTTTAATGTTTGTTTGTGTAGCGTTGAGTTCTGACATTTTTTATCGGCTGGAAATTCTGAAGTTCCAGGCTTTATTTTGGGTTTAAAGAAGACTGTCAAAAAACAGTCCATTCTTTAGATAAAGAAATCTATATAAAATTAAAAAGTCCTGTGAAATTTCACAAGACTTTTCTGTTTTATCTTCTAGGTTTTTCTACTCCTTTCCATTCATCACCCGCTTTTCTGTACTGGCTTAACGTGAAAGTTTTAAAATCTTTGGTTTTGTATTCTATATTATCCGTATTCTGCTCAAAAGGCATAATGTAATAATAATCTACGTCGGTTTTATCAGTTTTCGTTCCTTTTTTAACCGAAGGAACGTATTTTGAGAATTTATAGCTCGGAAGATAT
>DKLU01000349.1 GCA_002455915.1 Chryseobacterium sp. UBA6632 | reverse complement strand
GATGCTACCATTAATGTTTTTGCGAAAAATCCTGAAAAAAATATCGCGTATCAGATTGTTGCTGAATATCCTCACGATGTAAAAAACTTCGTTCAGGGATTTCAGGTAGAAGGAAATACGATTTATGAAAGTGATGGACAAAACGGCTCTTCACAAATTTTAAAATATACTTTGGGAACCACAACTCCTTTGGTTGCTACAAAGCAGGCTCCTGAGGATTTTTCTGAAGGAAGTACTATTGTTGGTGACAAAGTATATCAATTAACATGGCAAAGCAAAAAAGGCTATGTTTATGACAAAGCTTCTTTGAAATTGTTGTCTGAATTTCCTTATCCGAACGTTCTTGGTGAAGGTTGGGGCTTAACCTATGACGGGAAATATCTTATCGCATCGGACGGAAGTAAATTGTTGTATTTCTTAGATCCGAAAGATCCTTCAAAAATGGTGAAATACATTGCGGTGGCAGGAAATACGGAAGCATACGATCAATTGAATGAGCTTGAATTTCACAACGGATTTATCTATGCCAACGTTTGGCAGAAACCGATTGTCTTAAAAATTAATCCTGCCAACGGTGAAGTGGTCGGAAAATTCGATTTTACAGATATTGCGAAGCAAAATACAAAAGGAAGCGATGATGTCTTAAACGGAATTGCTTTTAAAGGCGAAAATATGTTGGTTACAGGTAAAAACTGGCCCAAGATCTATGAAGTTCAGATTAAGTAATTAATCAACCTCTATCAATAAAATACATTAGCGTTCCTTTTTGGAGCGCTATTTTCTTGTTATAAAGAATTAAGTTTTTTACGTCTGTTCGAGTGTTTTTCGCAGTGAAACGAAGAAAAATGTATCGAGAACTTTTATCAAATAAAAACTTTTCAAAATTAATCCAAAGTTACATCCAATTATTCATGAACTATTACTTTCAACTCAGGCTAAATAGGTTTAAAATTACTATTTTTGAAAAATGATTCAGAACTCAATGAAAAAAAATATTGTCCTAGGTTTTGCCACGGTATTTTTCCTGGCTTCTTGTAATAATAAAGAAAAAATGATGGATACGCTGGCGGATTATAATAATTCGAAGCAAGATCAGGGTTATCATTTTGGCGATAAAATTACACTTCCAAAAGAGGTTACCGATGATGCAGAAGCTATCACTGTCAGTTTTGGAGACAAAGAAACTTCCAATTTAACGGTGGATCCGAAGTTTTTTTCTTTGGGAGATAATAATGTTTCTTTTATCATTAAAACTAAAGGTGGCGAGACTTTAAATCAGGATGCTACCATTAATGTTTTTGCTAAAAATCCTGAACAGAATATTAATTATCAAATTGTTGCTGAATATCCTCATAATCCGAAAAATTTTGTTGAAGGTTTTCAGATGGATGGTAATTTCATTTACGAAAGCGATGGCTTAACAGGCGATTCTCAACTCATCAAATATACGCTGGGATCTACTGCTCCTATGATTGTAGCTAAACAGCCCGCTGATATTTTTTCTGAAGGTTGCGCCATTGTAGGTGATAAAATCTATCAGTTGACTTATCAGAATAGAAAAGGGTTTGTGTATGATAAAAATACATTGAAAAAAATCTCAGAATTTGCGTTACCAAATGCCATGATGGAAGGTTGGGGACTTACATTTGACGAAAAAAATCTTGTGGCAACAGATGGTTCTAAAAATCTGTTTTTTCTTGATGTGAATAATCCTTCAAAAGTCGTGAAAACCCTTGCCGTTGCAGGAAATACTGAAGCCTATGAAAAGATCAACGAACTGGAATATCACAACGGTTTTATTTATTCTAATGTGTGGCACAGACCGATTATTCTGAAAATCAATCCGGCTAACGGAGAAGTGGTAGGCAAATTCGACTTTACAAAACTGACGGCCGAAAATGATAGTGGAGATAGCGAGCATGTTTTAAACGGAATTGCCTTTAAAGGTGATAATATGCTGATAACAGGGAAAAATTGGGCGAAAATTTTTGAAGTTTCATTCAAATAATATTAAAATATAAACTTCGTTTAAGTATAAATAAAAGGCTGTAAATTGCAGACGTTCCGTTTAAGAAAGTTATCTTTACCAAAATAAAATTTGAGATTCTTATATTTAATATTTGTTTTTGCATTCTGTGCCGTTTCTGCGCAGAAAGCCCTTCCTTTAGATTCGTTAAAATTGAAGGAAGCGAAGGATATGCTTGCCGACGATTACGGGAATCTGTATATCTATAAAAACAAAGATTTCAGCTTTACAAAATATGATTCTTTAGGAAAACAGATTGGGAAACTGATGGTGACGGTTCCATTTAAAATTCAGACGGTTCAGAATCCTTTAAGTGTGCCGATGTTTTCCGAAAATGCTCAGGAAATGAAATTTGTGGATCAGAATCTTAATGAAATTCAAAAGGTGGATTTCAAGCAGAAATTCGGATTTATTAAAATGGCGTATGCTGAAGATCTGCAACAGATTTGGTTGTTGGATGATAGCATGAAAAGGCTGGTTCAGTATAATTTCAGAAACGATACGACGATCAATTCTTATCCTTTGGATGGCAGTTTTGATGATCTGATGGATCTTTTGGTGTATGAAAATAAAGTATACATTCTCACGAGAAAACATATTCGGATATTTAATCTGAAGTTGGAAAAACTCTTTGAAGCAGAAGTGCTGAATGGGAAAAGATTTCGTCGTGAAAACGATAATATTCTCGTGATTACGAATAATTCTATTCTAAAATATGTTCCGGAAAAAGGTATGGTGAAGGTTTTTGAAGATCCTGATGCACAAATTGTGGATAAAAATACCCTTTCTTATTTTGAAATCAGAGCGAACAAACTTTATCTTTACACCCTGGAAAACAGAAAAGAAATTAAACAACAAAAAGAGCCTGAGTCCGCTAAAAAATCGATAGAAAATTCAGAAGAAAAGAAGAAAGATGAATCTTCGGAAAAGTCGGATACTTTTGATATGCTGAAGCTTTTTGAAGAAATTGGCGAGGTTCAGAAATTGGGAGTTTAATTTATTTTTTTAATTAATCATAAACATTTAAGGAAAAATATGCACATTGCGGTTACAGGAAATATTGGAGCAGGAAAAACGACATTAACGACGATGCTTTCTAAGCATTACGGATGGGATGCACAGTTTGAAGATGTGGATCACAATCCTTATCTGGAAGATTTTTATGCAGATATGAGCAAGTGGAGTTTTGCATTGCAGGTGTATTTTTTGGGAAGCAGATTCCGTCAGGTAAAAGAGATCAGAGAAAGTGGAAAAAACATTATTCAGGATCGTACCATTTATGAAGATGCTCATATTTTTGCAGAGAATTTGAATGATATGAAACTTCTTTCAGACAGAGATTTTAATAATTATTCTTCAGTTTTTAATTTGATGAAATCTTTCGTTTCTGCGCCGGATCTTTTAATTTATCTTAAATCTGATGTTCCGAATTTGGTAAAAAAAATTTACAAAAGAGGAAGAGAATATGAAGCGTCAATTAGCATCGAATATCTTTCTAAACTGAACCAGAAATATGAAAAATGGATCTCGAATTATACGGAAGGGAAGCTTTTGATCATTGAAGTGGATGATTTGGATTTCGTAGAAAAGCCTGAAGATTTTGGATTTATTTTAGAAAAAATTGAAGCGGAACTCAACGGTTTATTTTAATTAAGTTGTAGTGAATAATTTAAATCTCATTTGAAATGCATATTAAAGTTTTACATAATTCAAATTGCTCAAAATCCAATGCAGTGTTGGAATATTTGAATGAAAATAAGATCGCTTTTGAAGTCATCAATATTGTGGAAGAGCCTTTGAGTATTTTAGAGATAAAAACGGTATTGAAGAAATTAGGAAACAATATCTCTGAAATTATTCGAGATAATGAAAAGCTTTATAAAGAACAATTTGCAGATAAAGAATATTCTGAAGAAGAATGGCTAACCATTTTAAGTGAAAATCCATCTTTAATGCAACGTCCGATTTTGATTAAAAGAAGTGAAGCGATTATTGGAAGACCTATCGAAAAAGTGATAGATTTTATTGAGAATTAAGATTTAACTTAATATATGAACTAAAAAGTCAGCATTTACGCTGACTTTTTCTTTTTTATAATAGAATAACACCTTCTATTTTTGCAACTTCTTTATAAATATGTACCACCTGATCTGCGTCTAAAACAAATGCGTTGATGTTGCAGGCAGTATATTTTCCGTTTTTACTTTCGCGGTTTCCCAGCGTGAATTTGATGCCATCAAAAACCT
>DKLU01000495.1 GCA_002455915.1 Chryseobacterium sp. UBA6632 | reverse complement strand
ACCCTCTTTATTATTATAAAGGTTAAGATAATATTTGTCCTCTAAAAAATTCGCTTCTAATTACTCTTGCACTTCTTGAATTTGTTCCTGTGTACATATTTGAATAGTAATTAGCATAAATATTACTGGCTTTGTTTTGATTTTTATTTTCGATTATCAAACTTTCTGTTTCTTTCAATTTAGTTATAATATTTTCAACGGTTTGATTACTAAAGCAAAGTTCGCATACCAATGTGAAAAAATTTGATTTTCTGTACCAAATAGAATCAGATTCAAGTGGTGATCTAATAATATTTAATATTTTCTCACTTATTAGATTTTTGGATATTTCATAATTAGGATATTCATCGTTATATTTAGAAATATATTCTTCAACTTTATTATCGTAAGTAAAGTAACCTCCTTCTTCTAAAGTTGATAATACTAAAAGAATGAAATGTAAATCTGCCATACGAGTAAGTTCGCTTTCACTAAAGATAGGAACTTTTAAATCCTCTAAATCAATAATTTTTAAAATCTCTTTTGCGCATGAAATAAATTCACCATCGTAAATTGCATTATTAATTTCTATTGCATTTAATGTAAAATTGGTTGAGTTGATTCTTTTAAAAACCTCAATTATAACATCAGGTTCAACATCTTTTAAATCACGGATTGTTACGTCGTAATTTAAGAATTCACGCTGTTCATCAGGATCTAAATCAGCATATTTCGGAATTGATTTCTCAAAATTAGAGTTTCCATCGATGTATTTCAATATTGTAGTTAAGCGTTGTTGCCCATCAACAACAACATTTTGTGTTGTTAAAGTATTTAAGTCTATACCTTTTTGTGAAATATAAATTTCTGGAAAAGGAAATCCATCTAATATAGTACGGATAAAATTTTCCATATGAGATGGAGTCCAAACAAACTCTCTCTGAAATTCAGGTTGTAAAATTAATTCTTCTCTTTTAATTTTTCCAATCAGGTCGGAAATTGTTTTTTTATCTGGTTGAGCTGGTATTTGTTTTGCCATTTTTAAATTGTTTCAAATTTGTACTTAATTTCTTCTAATGAAAATCGATAATATTTTTCTGCATATTTATGATTCTTAAATAAACCTCCTTTTACTATGTAATTTCCTACTTCTGACTTAGAATGTGATATACTTTTGAAAAAATCATCCCACACAGTTTTGAGTTCTTTAAAGGAGTTAGTATTTTGAGGTAATAAATCTGGTCTCATCCAACCACGTGTGAAATATTTCAGAAATCTTATAAATCTTCTATTCTGAGCTAATGTCAAGGTTATTTCATTGGATTTTATCTGATATTGATAGTCGCATATTAATTCAAAGAACTTATCAAAAAGTCTTTCATTAAATATGACAACATCTATATCTGAATCATAGCTAAAATCTGTAAATTTATAAGGACTGAATCCAAATTTTGACGAACCAACAATTAATATTTCAAAAAACTCAATTTCAAAATGGTCTGAAATTCGTTTTCTAAAAGTATAATAATCATTTTCTCTATTTTCGAATACTTTGGGAATACCATGAAAGAAAACTTTTTGTGTGAAAACTTTTTTTTCATCTTCGTTACTTAAATTAAGTACTTCTTGTTTAAAATCTTCTAAATTCAATTTATTAGTTTTTGTTATTTCAAGATTGTTAGTTTTACTCAAATATAAAATAAATTTTCAATATCCAAACACATGATTTCCACCCATCCAAAAATAAAATCCATCACAAATTTGCCCACCCAATTTTTTAAAAGTAATTTTGCATGAATCTAAAATAAAAGTAAAATATGTCAACTTACGTAGTTGTAGGTCTTCAGTATGGAGATGAAGGTAAAGGAAAAATCACGGATGTTTTATCGGCAAAATCGGATTACGTTGTACGTTTCCAGGGAGGGGACAACGCTGGTCACACGGTTTATGTAGGTGAAGAGAAATTCGTTTTGCACCTTCTTCCATCGGGAGTTCTTCAGTGCAAAGGGAAGTGTATCATTGCCAATGGAGTAGTGGTAAATCCTAAATCTTTCATTAAGGAGGTGAATCAGATCGAGAGCAAAGGCTTAAAGACAGATCACATTTTCATCAGCAGAAGAGCGCATGTCATCATGCCTTACCACATTCTTTTGGATACTTACCGTGAAGAAGAGCACGGAGGAACGCAGATCGGAACGACGAAAAAAGGGATCGGACCTTGCTACGAAGATAAAATTGCAAGAGTGGGTATCAGAATGATCGACCTTCTGAATCCTGAAATTTTAAGAGATAAAATCGAGAAAAACTTAAAAATTAAGAATTCTCTTTTTGAAAAATATTACGGAAAACCGACATTAGACGTTGAAGAAATTTACAACGAATATTTAGAAATCGGAAAACAGCTTCAAGACAGAATCGTTGATACCGAATTAGAATTAAACGAAGCCATCAGAGACGGTAAAAACGTTTTATTCGAAGGAGCACAGGCGTTGATGTTGGATATCGACTTCGGAACTTATCCATACGTAACTTCATCTTCTCCATCTACAGGAGGGGTTTGTTCAGGGGCGGGAGTTCCTCCAACGTCACTTCAAAATCTGATCGGTGTTGCAAAAGCATACTGCACAAGAGTTGGAAACGGACCTTTCCCATCAGAATTAGACAACGAATTAGGAGAGAGCATCAGACAAATCGGTGGTGAGTTCGGAGCGACGACAGGAAGACCAAGAAGAACAGGTTGGTTAGATCTTGTTTCTTTGAAGCACGCTTGTATGATTAACGGAATCAATAACTTAGTAATTACAAAATTAGATGTTCTTACAGGAATTGAAAACCTAAAAGTAGTTACGCATTACAAAACTGAAGACGGAAAAATCATCGATTATTTCACTTCTTCAACAGAGAAATTGTACAACTACGAACCAATCTACCAAGATCTTCCAGGTTGGAAAGAAGACATCACAAAAGCAAGAAGCTATGATGAACTTCCACAAACGGCTCAGGAATACATCGAGTTTATCGAGAAGTATTTAGGAATCAACGTTTACTTAGTTTCTGTTGGTCCAGAAAGAAGCCAAAATATTATCAGAAAAGAATTATTCTAAGGAATATTTTTAAATAATTAAAAAGAGACTGTCAGTTTTGATGGTCTCTTTTTTTACGTCATTGCGAGAAGAGGTTATCCTTATAGTCTAAAAACTATCAACAAATAACCATCAACCACCAACTATTTTTAAG
>DKLU01000499.1 GCA_002455915.1 Chryseobacterium sp. UBA6632 | reverse complement strand
AAAAGCCATTTTCAACTGGAGCAGCGGAAAAGATTCTGCCCTTGCATTATATAAAACTTTAAAACAGGATCAATTTGAAATCACCTTTTTACTAACAAGCATCAATAAAGAATTTCAAAGAATCTCCATGCATGGCGTTCATGTTTCCTTGTTAGAAAAACAGGCAGAAAGTTTAGGCTTTCCTTTAATTAAAATGGAAATCCCGAAAGAGCCTTCGATGGAAGAATACAGCGAAATCATGTCTAAAACGATGAATGAAATACAATCTCAAGGCGTCACTCATTCTATTTTTGGAGATATTTTTTTGGAGGACTTGAGAAAATATCGTGAAGATCAATTGCAATCCATCGGAATGGAAGGTGTTTTTCCTTTGTGGAAAATTGATACAGACGAACTTATTCATGAGTTTTTAGATTTAGGCTTTAAAACCATTGTAACCTGCGTGAACGAAACGTATTTAGACAAAAGCTTTGCCGGAAGAATTATTGATAAAGATTTCATTAAAGATTTACCCGAAAAAGTAGATCCTTGCGGTGAAAACGGAGAATTTCATACTTTCACTTTTGATGGTCCTATTTTCAAAAATCCGGTTCAGTTTGAAATCGGAGAAGTTGTAAAGAAAACCTATCCTAAACCAAAATCTGATGAAAATAACGAAGACGGAGAATATGTTTTCTGGTTTTGTGATTTGACTTCATAGTGATCATGCCTAAGGTGGCAGAGATGGAAATTATATTTCAGATAAGATTACATCATATAACCGAACCTCTTAATGAAAATTAGGAGGTTTTTTCTTATTTTTGAGATACAATGTTGCTTAAAAAATTATTTCCTACATCAAATGACAAAAAAAAGACTTTATTTATTCGCTTCAATTTCAATTTTCATTAATTTTATTTCTTGCAAGAATGATATTCCTCCTGCAAAACCCATCAATAAAAACGAAATTGTAGATTCTACCATCACAGCCTTTGAAAAAAATCTTTTGAAGCAACAAATAGATTCAGTTTTCAAAAAATACAATTTTAACGGAAGCATCGCTGTTTTTAAAGATTCTACCGAACTTTACCGCAAAGAAAATGGCTTTCTTGATTTTAAAACTAAAACGAAGATTGACCAAAATTCAGTTTTTGCCATTGCATCGGTGAGTAAGCAGTTTACAGCCGTCTTGATTTTGCTTCAAATGGAGCAGGGAAAACTACATCTTGAAGATAAAGTTTCAACATATTTAGATAATTTTAAATCGAAAGAATATGAAAACATCACCATCCATCAGCTTTTGAATCACACTTCTGGATTAAATACTTTCGGAGGAAAACTGATTTTTAAAAGCGGTTCAGATTTTTATTATTCTAATGATGGTTTTAATGCTTTAGGAAAAATTGTTGAAAAAGTTTCAGGAAAAACCTATGACGACAATATCATGCAGCTTTTCAGAAAAGTAGGGATGAATCATTCTTCAACAGGAGATCTTTTTAAAGGTGGAAATTTCGCAGGCGCGCACGTTGGCAATGGAAAAAATGCCGAAAAAATTGAAAATATGCCGAAAAGATTAGGCAGTAAAGAGATAGGAATTCCTGCCGGAGGAATTCTTTCAACCATTGATGATCTTCATATCTGGAATAATGCATTGTATGGCGGAAAAATCTTAAAGCTGGAAACTCTGAAGCAATTCACTTCCAAAACTTCACAAAGAAATCATGCTATTTTTGGCAAAATGGGCTATGGTTATGGGATTATGACCAACCTTGGGAAACCCTTATCTTTTTTCCACAGTGGCTATATCAAAGGTTCGCCTTCTTTGAATATTTACTATCCTGAAACTAAAACTTCGGTGATTATTTTATCTAATATTGCCGATGAGCAAAGTGGAAAAGGTTTAATTTTTAAACCTCATAAAGATGTGAAGAAAATAGCCGATATAATGGAAAATACCATTCATGAAATGAAAGCTGATACACTTGCTTCTCAACTCAAAATATAAAAATTAACCGGCAGTTTTTAAATTATTTTTAAGCCTGATGATTGTTTTTTTATGTTCGAAGAAGTTGATGAGATAAAATATCGTCATCACTTGTACTAAAAATGGAAAAATCAACGTAAATAATGAAGAAGAAATATGCGCGAAATCTCCCATTCTAAAAAGCGAAAAAGCATACTCTGCATCTCTTGAAACAATTTGTATCAGCGAGGTAATACACACAATCAACAGACTCATGTTTTGCTGATACATTGTATAAAATGATTTCCCTTTGAATTTAAAATCTT
Source organism: Chryseobacterium sp. UBA6632 (assembly GCA_002455915.1). Classification (GTDB taxonomy): domain Bacteria; phylum Bacteroidota; class Bacteroidia; order Flavobacteriales; family Weeksellaceae; genus Chryseobacterium. Next base: position 3,509 of record DKLU01000499.1, on the reverse strand, counting down.
TTTTGAGGTACTGTCTCATTTTATAGTTCGTAGATAAAACAAAAAGTAAAGCAAATAAAAACATGCAATTTTGCGCTTTGAAAAGTGAAGCGTACATTTCTGAGTTATTTGCCGAATAAATTAAAATCAAATTAATCCCAAAAGAAACCAATCCTAACAAAAATGATTTTTTAAGAATCCTATTATATCTTTCTTTTACAATTTTCTTTACAATCACAGGGATTTTTTCAACATAGAAAGCGTAGTAAGAGGTCATTTTAAATTCATCTTTCCATAATTCTACCGTTTTACGAAAAGCTTCATCAAAATTGATATTTTCATTCATCTGAATATCCAAAACCTGCGCAATCATATGGTCTTTTACTTCAAATAAAACATCTAAAGGAAGCTTTTGAAAAATAAGATAGTCTGTTATTTGCTTTTCCTGTTCAGCTGTAATCATCATCTTGAGTTTTATTAGATATTAAAAATAGTATTTAAATTAAAAAGGTAATTTTTCATTTCATTTTCTTGAGCTACCTGTTGCGCCTTACCTTTTTCCGTTAAAAGATAATATTTACGATCTCTGCCGTTAATTTTCTGAACTTCGGAAGTTATCATACCATCTGCTTCAAGCTTATGCAGAAGAGGATACAATGCACCTTCTGTCATCTCCAATTCGCCCTGTGTGAGTTCTTTTGCCCGCTGCGTAATTTGATAACCGTACATTTTCACGTCTTTGGCAAGCAGCTTTAAAATGATGTTTTGAAGAGTTCCTTTATAAAGACTGTTCTTTTTCAATTTTTATCTTTTAATACCTAGCAAATCTATACATAATTTTCTTATGCATCAAAATTTATTTTAGTTTTTTAAATTTATAAAATGAAAAAGTTATACTTCATAGCGATTTATCCACCTCAAGAAATTATTGATGAAATCAAAATTTTCAAGCAGGATTTGGCTTGGAATTATGGTAATTCAAAAGCATTGAAGAATGATGCCCATATTACTTTGTTTCCGCCTTTTAATAGAGAATTAGATTTAGAAAAAGATATTCATATTGCATTTGATAAGATTGATACCGCCATGTCTCCATTTGAAATTACATTAAATGGTTTCGGAAGTTTTTCTAATCCTAGAAACCCTGTTCTATTCGTAAAGCCCGAAGAAAGCAACCATTTGAATGAACTTTATCTTCGTGTACAACAGCAGTTTAATTTTATTAAATATTCCTTCCATCCCCATGTTACGGTTGGTTACAGAAATTTAAGTTTCGAAAATTATTTGAAGGCTTGGGAGGTTTATAAAGACAAAGAATACAAAACTAATTTCTTAGTTGACAAGATCACTCTTCTTCGCCATGATGACAATTGGCTTCCTATTAATGAGAAAAAATTATTTATTTAAACAAAAAAATCGACTCTAAATAGAATCGATTTTAAAATATTTATAAGTTTAAACTTATTCTTTCACAATTTTCTGAGAAATAATTAAACCATTATTTTCACTTACAGCCAATGTGTAAACTCCGCTCGGAATTACATTGATATCTACAAAAATAGTAACAGCATCTTTTAATTCATATTTTACAGGAACAACTCTTCCAGAGGCATCATAAAATAAAACTTTTACATTTTTTCCAAAATCTTGTTTTCCTTTGATGTAAAATTCATTATTTGCCGGGTTTGGATAAATCCCGAACCTTCTTTCTTCTGCTCTCACATCCGAAGTTCCCAACACAGCTTTACTCAACGTCCACGTTACCGTTGCAAAGTGAACTGCAGAATGGTTATCAACTTTTACCAAAGAAGTTCCGTCTGTCACCGAAAAAAGCAGTGTATTGTTTCCGCCATTCAATTGAGCCGGAGTAAGCGTTACTGTATTGCTTGTTGATGAAAGCGGTGTTCCATTAAGCGTCCAAGTATTTGTTAAAGTATTAGGAATTGGTAAAATTTCATTCACCGTAAATGTTACATTTGAATTTCCGTTCAATGTGCTTGAATTTGCTGGCGTAAATGAATCAACCGGTGAAACCAACGAGTGAATTCTCTCAATCAGCGTTTCTGTACATACGGAGCAAAACTCTTTGTTCAAATATCTCATCTCGCAATTTTGATGAGGACGGAACCATGTAGGACTTTCTGTATAAGGGTAAATTCCTACATCGTTTTGCCCTACCCAGTTTTTCCATTTGATGGTAGCAGCATTAGAATTTTGAGTTTTGTTTGGCGATTCTCCAGTGCCCGCAAACCAATACTCATCTGCTAATTTTCCAAAAGAATGTCCAAGCTCATGAACTACAACTTCATTTGCAGAAGGGTCAAGTGTTGCAAAGGCATACGTTCCACCACAACCACCATATTCTGCAGAATTTCCGAGAATATAGGTTGCATCATAATCTGGAAGATTGGCTTGTAAAACCTGAGTAACTTTTGTTGTATTCCCATAATAACATCTGTGAACCCCATTATCAAAAGAAGAACTGAAATAGTTATTTGGATTGCTCACAGGAAATACAGGCTCTGTAACATCTGTTGCCGTTCCGGGATGCTTTACACCAGATTCGGGAGAAATTACTTTAATGGCATACGCATTAAAATAGTTTTTATATTCTTTATAAGGACTTTTTGTAAAAAGATAATTTACCGTACTAAGAGCAGAATTCACAAAATTTGTTTGCTCGGCTGCGGTAAAACCGTCTCCCATGACAGCGATGTTGATGCGTTTATCATTGGTTCCGTTTTGCAGAATAGGCACTGTCTCAAAAACCTGAGCAAAACAGAATGAACTAATAAATAGGGAAAATAAAGTTTTTTTCATGATTATAGTTTTTGAGTTAATAACAATTGGTTTCCTCCGTTGGTAATTTTTTCTACTTTTACCATACTCACTTCTGAAGAATGTGAATATCTGATACTGAATTCAGCATTTTGAAGCGATAATTTTGTTCTTTGAATGGTATCTTCAAAGCTTTCCATTACAGGATTCAAAGGGTCTTCAATACTTTGCTTTACGATTTCTTTACCGCTTGCATTGGTTAATGTAATGATGAAATCTCCAATATTCGCAGAATTTCTATCATAAGTCGGAGTAAATTTCAATTTTCCTTCACTGATTTTTTGATCTTGCAAAGTTACTTTTTCAACCCCCGATTTGTCTTTTTCCACTTTAAAGAAAAGATATCCTATCTGATTCTTATTCAGTGATGAATGCTCAACTTTCATTTCATTTCCCTGTAAGTGATTGAGCTGCACCAAACCACCTATTAAAAAAGAGGGAATAATTAAAATAGTAAATAAATTTTTCATATCTCAATTTTGGTATGAAGGTAAGAAGTTTTTCAGATAAGTTTGTATTACTTTTTAATTAAACTTCTTTCTACTTTCAATTTTATTTAGCCTAAATTTTTTTTGGAAGATAAATTGTCTTGATTATTACACAATGTTGAATTTATGACTACCACCCTAGCCGTGATTGAAGCATTTGTTTGAGCTCATTTTTTGTTTTTTGCGGCTGCGGCGGGCTTTGCC
>DKLU01000498.1 GCA_002455915.1 Chryseobacterium sp. UBA6632 | reverse complement strand
GGCCCGTTTTTGAAAGTGGTTAAAAGGTAAATATCTTTTGATAGTTTCTGAATTTGTTTTAATCCTATGTTGAATCTTAGACTGAAAGTTATCGTTTTTTTAGAAATTGAGTACCAAAGCAAATTTTGAGAATTGCCTAATAATAGAAATCCGGGATCAAATTTTTCGATAAAATTAAGATTTTGTTCCGTTTCTATTTTTAGCTCAACTTCTTTTTTTCCATTTTCATCATAAATATATAATAGCTGATCATGAGGAAGTTTTTGATAGATAGCAGTAATTTTGTTCCCTACTGAATTTAGTGTCAGTAAGCCCAAATTATTCGGCGAAGAAATAGAATCGTATGTTTTATAGTTTGTAGATTTTAGCCTTCGAATGATGCTCGGATGTTTAGGATAAATGATGTTGAAATCATTATCAAAAGACAAAAACCTTTTATAAGGTATTTTTTCAAATTTTTTCTGCTCAATAATTCCGTATTTATCGTAAACATTTCCTACTTCTGTAATCACACTATTTTGCCCATACGGAAGCGTAGAATAATAAACATTGTCTGCAAATTTTGAATGATCTTGTGAGTTGTAAAATCGATCTAAAGTTAATATTTTCAAGCCTTTGGTAAGACTTCCGAGATATAATTTTTTGAATTTTTCATCATAAAATATAGAATGAATTTGGTCTGTATCAAAACTTTCATATTCGATAATAAACTTCGTATCAATCGTGTTGTTTTGATATGAAACGCTATAAATTTTATTATCAAAAATTACAAATATTTGGTTGGTAGATTGTTGCCAGTAAATTTTAGCATCTTTATTAAAAATAATCGGCGAAATATTCTCAGCTTGAGAAAACTGATCATGAAAGATGGTTATAATTTTTTTTTCGTTTTTGTTTAAGATAAAAAGTTTTTCATTAAAAGCAAAAATATTCGAAAGGTCCTTCAGGCTGTTAAAACTTTGAGGCATAGCGAGCTCTTTGTATTTTCCGTTTTCAAGTAAAACTGTATTTTCTGAATTGAAATAATATTTCGAATGGTTAAAATACAACGCATATTGATTGAAGGAGGAAGGGGCGCCAATAAAAAAAATATTTTTATTAAGAATGGCGTATCTTAAATTTTTAAAATAAACGACAGAAGTAGGAAAATTTTTATCAGTTGATATTTTTGCTTCCCTTTCCTGGATGGCAACTTGAAGATTATCGTTTCCACAGGAAATAATTATTTTATCTTTTTCAATATCACCTCTGAAATACTCAAAATTCAAAGTTTTGGTAGGAAAATCATTGTAGACTTCAAATTTACTTCCGTCATATTTTACAATTCCGTTTTCGGTTGCCAACCAAATAAAGCCGTATTTATCTTTTATAATATCTTTTATACTGTTCTGCGGCAGACCGTTATCCATATTATACCATATAGAACTTCTGGTCTGTGAAAAAAGATGATTATTTATGATGATAACAAAAAAAAGCAATCTAAAAGTGAAAATTTTCAGTATCGTACATTTTTTGAGCATAGAATAAATTGAAGAGTTATCGATAAAAAATATCTGTTTTTCGTGCGAAATAATCACTTTTACCATTGTTTGAAGCAAAAGTAAAAAAAAAATAACAGTACAAAAGTTATTTAAAATTAATAATTAATCAGTAAAAACTGTATTTATTTTTTTTAGTTAATAATGAAATTAACTAATATTTTGTTTACATCTCTTTGTTTAGATTTATGTAGAGAAATCTCTACAATTTTGTAGAGAAATGTTGAGTGATATTGATCCTTTATTCATAATAGGTATAATAAATTTGCAATTGAAAATAAATATTGCAAACGATTACATAAGGTTTTGTTTCCAATCAATCGAATTAAAACCAAAGCGAAATTTAAAGAAATGATTCTAAAAACACTTGAAGAATTAAAGATTATATAATCTTGGCTGGGAAAATTCTCTCATTCTTCTTTTCAGCCATTTTGTTCAACACATTTAAAATTTATATGAAAAAAATTTATCTATTATTACCGTTCATTTCATTGTCATTATCTGCCCAAATTGGTGTGAATACAAGCAATCCACAAGGGGTTTTTAATGTAGACGGACAAAAGAATAATCCTGCAACAGGCACACCGACAGTGGCTCAGCAGCAGGATGATTTTGTTGTTACCCAACAAGGTAGAGTAGGAATTGGCACTACAGCGCCTACAGCAAAGCTTGAGATTAATAATGGTACTACGGCGGGAGCCATTAAAATTGTAGACGGTACGCAAGCTGAAGGAAAATTCTTAGTGTCTGATGCCAACGGCGTAGGAACTTGGAGGCAGACATCAGGAAATACAACAGTGGTTACCTCAACGGTTGGACCAGTTACTACTTTAGGTATTAACTATACGAATCTAGGCTCAAGCGCAGTAGTTCCACAGGATGGGTATTATATTATATCGCCTCGTCTTATCACAGATAAAACCCCAGTAGGATGCGGTAATTTTATTGCCTATAATTTATTTAAAAGCGCGACCACTACTACTGGGGTGCCACAGGCTTTTTCAACACAGGATGTACACATGGCTGCCGGACCAGGACAGTATGATTTTATTTATACATCCAATGTAGCTTATCTTACAACAGGCACTTATTATATGTGGGTGCGTGTAGGAAATGGCTGTACAACCAATACTGCAAGAACGAATATCGGACAAAACAGCTTTACTCTGACATTATTGAAATAATAAACTTATTTATTATAAAAATTAAGAATGAAAAAAATCTACATATCATTATTTGCCTTTATATCATTTACATTTTCTGCGCAGGTTGGTGTGAATACTAGCAATCCTCAAGGTGTTTTTAATATCGATGGGCAAAAAAATAATCCAGCAACAGGAACGCCCACGGCGGCTCAACAGCAGGATTACTTTGTGGTAACTCAGCAAGGTAGAGTAGGTGTGGGGAGTACGGCACCCACGGCAAAGCTAGAAGTAAACAGCAGTAGCTACGGAGCTATTAAAATTGTAGACGGAACTCAGGCAGAAGGAAAGTTTTTGGTTTCTGACGCTAATGGTGTAGGAACTTGGAAAGATACTACAGGAAATACGACGATCATTAATTCTACGACTGGTGCTGTGGTTGATTTGCCATCTACTGGCTCAATGACTTATATTGGTTCAAGCGCGGTAGTTCCTCAAGATGGATATTATATTATTTCGCCGCGTCTTACAACAGATAAGTCCCCTTCGGGGTGTGGGGTGTTTATTGCTTATAATTTATTTAAAAGTTCAACTTCAGTTGCTGCGAGTACGGGTCAGGCATTTGAAAATCAGGACGCACATTCAACAGCAGGCAGAGTGTTGAATGATTACGTATATACTTCTAGTGTTGCCTATCTTACTGCAGGAACTTATTATATGTGGGCACGCCAATCGGCTTCATGCACTACTAATAGAACACGTGCAACTTCAGGTGATAACAGCTTTACTTTAACGTTATTGAAATAAATGAAACCACTACCGAAGGATTTGCTATGCATTTTTTCGTCTAATTATGCTAATGGAAGAACATCCGTAAGTTTTGTAAAGGTTATTCCGTAAAAAAAGAATATATAATCATGTTTTGTTGAATTTAATTATAAACTTGTTTAAACTTTTTTTACCACAAAAGAAACAAAAGATTTTAACGCTTTAGTTATTTTAAGTTTAATGCTTAAATAAAAAAGATCACAT
>DKLU01000379.1:9699-9972 GCA_002455915.1 Chryseobacterium sp. UBA6632 | reverse complement strand
AAAAAGTAAAAAGTAAAAAGATTTTTGCTAATTATTTTAATGATGTCTTTTGGAAAAATTCTTCTGTTAGAAGCGAGGTCTTTTAAAAATTGACATAGGAAGCTGAAGCGTTAAGAAAATAAAAGATGTGAACGTTAATAATTGAGCGCGAGGCTATACTTGAATCAAAAGGTTACAGTTAAATTCGCGCGAGTTTAGAATTTTAGCAAACATGTTTTATTTTTAGCTGAAGGTTTCAAGTCTTGAATTTTTATTTCTTTTGTTTCAAGACAA
>DKLU01000379.1:0-9570 GCA_002455915.1 Chryseobacterium sp. UBA6632 | reverse complement strand
GTTTCAAGACAAAAGAAAAATAATTGATACAAAAATCACAAATAACCAAATTCTAAAGGTATGATATTTCTCATGATTCATTAAAATTAGAAGTCTTTTTGACAAATTTAGACGTTTTTCGAGTATTTCCATAAAACTTTTTTCAAACGAATTTTGCCTCGTAAAATTTAAAGGAAAAGTGTTATGCAGAGATTTTCTATTCAGAAATCGATTATACTTGGAGTAACCTTATTGGTATTTACCGGGTGTAAAAAAGATAATCCAAATCAGGCCTATCAGCAGCAGGCTCCGGAACTTCCGGTAGAAATTGTGAAGCAGGGCGATGCTTCCGTTTCAAGAGAATATGCGGCTTCTATTGAAGGGGTTTCTAATGTGGAAATCCGTCCGCAGGTAACGGGATATTTAAGCAAAATTTTCGTAGACGAAGGTGACTTTGTAAGAGCTGGGCAGCCATTGTTCAAAATTGAAGACCGTGTTTTTCAGGAACAATTAAAAAGCGCTCAGGCAGCATTAATCACAGCACAGGCGAATCTTTCAACCTCCAAAATAGATTTAGACCGAAAAAAGGAATTATTCAGAAATAAAATGGTTTCTGATATTCAGGTGAAAGAGGCAGAAGCAGCTTATAATGCGGCAAGAGGAGCGGTAAGCCAGTCAATGTCTACGATTGAATCGGCAAAGATCAATCTTAATTTCTCAACCATTAAAGCGCCCGTTAGCGGTTATATCGGGAGATTTAATTACCGTTTGGGAAGTTTAATGACGCCTTCCAATCAAGAAGCGATTACATTATTGTCAGATATTCATGATGTTTACACGTATTTCAGCATGAGTGAAAATGATTTTAATAATTTCCAAAGACAAACGGAAGGAAGCAGTATCAATGAGATTATTAAAAATACGCCAATGGTTTCTCTATTGCTTTCAGGTGGTGAAAAGTACGATGAAAAAGGAAAAATTGATGCGGTGGAAGGACAGTTTAATAAAACAACAGGTTCCATTACCTTAAGAGCAAAATTCTCCAATCCTAAAAATCTTTTAAGAAGCGGAAATACAGGGAAAATTGTGTTAGATCAATTTTATAGCAATGTTATTTTATTACCGATCGCTTCTACAAGAACGATTCAGGATAAAACATTTGTGTTTACCATTAAAGACGGAAAAGCGGCCATGCTTCCGATTGAAGTAAGCGGAAAAGCAGGCGACAATTTCATCGTATCCAAAGGATTAAAAGGCGGAGATCAGTACATCGCCACCGGTTTCGATAGACTACAGCCAGGAACTCCTGTCGTAGCACAAAAGAAAACGGCTCAACCGAAAAAATCGTAAGAAAAAATCATGTTAAAGAAAATTATAAAAAGACCCGTACTGGCGACGGTTATCTCCGTATTGCTTGTTATTTTGGGTGTTGTCGGTATGGTAAGCCTGCCGATTACGAAATTTCCGGATATCGCACCGCCTACCGTGATGGTAACGGCAGCCTATCCCGGAGCTAATGCTGAAACTATCGCGCGTTCGGTAGCACCACCGTTGGAAAATGCCATCAATGGGGTGGAAAATATGGATTATATTACCTCTACAGCCAGTAACGACGGTTCATTATCGATTACTGTTATTTTTAAACTGGGAACAGATCCTGACCAGGCAGCTATTAACGTTCAGAACAGAGTAGCACAGGTAACCAATCAACTTCCTTCTGAAGTAGTTCAGGCGGGAATTACGACCGTTAAAAGACAAAACAGTATGATTGCCATGGTTTCCTTAACGAGTAAAGATGGTTCTATGGACGATCTTTTCCTTGAAAACTATGCGAAAATAAATATCGTTCCGGAACTGAAAAGGGTAAAAGGAGTAGGAGATGCAATGGTGTATGGAAACAAGGATTATTCGATGAGAGTATGGCTGGATCCGAATAAACTGACTTCCTATAATTTAACGCCTTCAGATGTTTCAAGAGCCATTCAAACTCAAAACTTAGAAGCGGCACCGGGAAGATTTGGGGAAAGAAGTAAAGAGGCAATGGAATATGTTCTTCGTTACAAAGGAAAATTCACCGAGCCCGAGCAATATGAAAATATTACGATTAAAGCACTGAACGATGGTTCTGTTTTAAAATTAAAAGATGTTGCGAAAGTAGAATTTGGCGCGTACAGTTATACCGTTGCTTCAAAATATAATAAAAAGGCATCCGTAACGATGGCGATCTTCCAGATGGCAGGTTCGAATGCGAATGAAGTGCAGATTGCCCTTCAGCAAAGAATGAAAGAACTGGAAAAATCTTTCCCTGAAGGTATGGCATATGAAATTCCGTATGCGACAAAAGATGCATTAGATCAATCGATCGAGCAGGTAATTCATACGTTGATTGAAGCGTTTATCCTTGTATTCATCGTGGTTTATATTTTCCTGCAGGATTTCCGTTCAACCTTGATTCCGGCGATTGCAGTTCCGGTTTCTATTGTGGGAACATTCTTTTTTATGAAAGTTTTCGGGTTCTCAATTAATATATTAACGTTGTTTGCCTTGGTACTGGCCATTGGTATTGTGGTGGATGACGCCATTGTCGTCGTGGAAACGGTTCATGCTAAAATGGAACACAAAAAACTGAACCCGCGGGCCGCAACCATGTCGGCGATGAGTGAGATCACTGGAGCAATTGTTTCCATTACCTTAATTATGTCTGCGGTATTCGTTCCGGTGGCGTTTATGAGTGGTTCTACAGGATTATTTTATCAGCAGTTTGCTTTGACATTAGCGATTGCCATTGTAATTTCTGCGATCAATGCTTTGACTTTAAGTCCTGCTTTGTGTGCGATTTTCTTAAAACAGCATCATGCAGATTCTCATGAAAAAATGAATTTCAAAGATCGTTTTTTTGCCGGATTTAATGCGAGTTTTAACAAACTAACCTTCCGTTACGGAAAAGCTGTTTTATTTTTATTGAAAAGAAAATGGATCGCTTTAGCTATCGTTTTGGTATTCGGCGGATTGTTCGCATGGATGTCGATGACAACGCCGAAAGGATTTATTCCTGATGAAGATCAGAGTTTCATCATTGTAACAGCTAATCTGGCTCCGGGAGCTTCAAAAGACAGAACGTCGAAAGTGGTTTCGGATACGGAAGATAAATTAATGAAAAATCCTGCAGTAGATAAAGTAATTTCTGTAGACGGACTGAATCTTTTCAGTGGTTCGATGTCTTCTTCGGCAGCTTCAATTTTCGTTAAACTGAAAAATGGTAAAGAAAGAGGTCAGGTAAGTAATATTAACGATATTATCGGTCAGGTTCAGGGAATGCTTTCTCAGGATAAAAGAGCAAATTTCTTGGTAATTAATACACCAACCGTTGATGGTTTCGGAAACACAAGTGGAATGGAACTGGTTCTTCAGGACAGAACAAACGGCGAACTTCAGAATCTAGGAAATATCTCTTACGGAATGATGGGCGCTTTGATGCAGAGACCTGAAGTTGCAGTCGCATTTACCACTTTTGATGTGACCTATCCTCAATATGAAGTATTGGTTGATGAGGTGAAAGCAGCACAGCTTGGCGTAAGCGTTTCTGATGTTTTAGGGGTGATGCAGGGCTATTACGGAAGTATTCAGTCTTCGGATTTCAACAGATTCGGGAAATACTATAGAGTTTTGGTACAATCGACTCCGGAAACCAGACAGGATAAAGAATCCTTAAACGGAATTTTCGTGAAGAACAACTCAGGAGAAATGGTTCCTGTAAACACCTTGGTAAACCTGAAACAGGTAACCGGTGCGGAAGTGGTAGACCGTTTCAACTTGTTTAACTCATCGAATTTAACGGTGATGCCGGCTCCTGGATTCAGTACGGGACAAGCGATGGCAGCGATTGAAGAAGTGAGCAAGCAGGTTCTTCCTCCGGGATATACATATGATTATAAAGGAATGAGCCGTGAAGAGGCGGGTTCAAGCTCACAGTCGGTGATGATTTTCGGATTGTGTATCGTGTTTGTATTCTTTTTATTATCGGCGCAGTATGAAAGTTATATTCTTCCGTTTGCGGTGTTAATCGCGATTCCGGTTGGTTTATCAGGTGTATTTGTAGGAATTACATTTGCGGAATTATCCAACAATATTTATGTACAAATCGCTTTAGTAATGTTGATTGGTCTATTAGCTAAAAACGGGATCCTTATCGTAGAATTTGCCATCCAGAGACGTAGAGCAGGGAAAAGCCTGATCGCTTCGGCAGTAGAAGGAGCAAAAGCGCGTCTTCGTCCGATTTTGATGACTTCATTGGCATTCATTACCGGTTTAATTCCGCTGATCTTCGTGGTAGGACCATCTGCAATGGGTAACCTTTCCATTGGTTATGCTGCAATTTCAGGGATGTTATTCGGAACAATCTTAGGAGTTTTCGTGGTTCCTGTTCTGTTTGTGGTATTCCAGGCATTGCATGAGAAAATCAACGGCAGAGTAGTGACAGAAGCCGATTGGGAATATTAATTCACAGAGGTTATAATCTAAATAAATATAATAATGTATTTATTCTCGCAGATTAAAAAGGAGTTGGCTGATTTAATTTTATCATCTGCTCAATCAAAAAAAATCTGTGGGAGACTAAAAATAACCTCTATTCATTCAAATGATTTTTAAAATGAATTCAATTAAAAATATAGCATATATCGCATTAATTTCAGGAACGGCCATCGCTTGTAAAGTTCAGAAATATGAACAGCCTGAAGTGAAAATCCCTGAAGCCTTTAGAAACGACAGTATAACGGAGGATCACAATGAAAATATCGCTAAAATAAGTTATAAAGATTTCTTCAAAGATCCCGTTCTGGTAGGTTTGATTGATAAAGCAATGGCGCAGAATAATGATCTGCAGGTTGCTTTAAAACAAATCGAGTTTGCATCATTAGCATATAATCAAAGCAAATGGGGAAATGTTCCGACGGTTAGCGCAACCATCGCCAATGCAAGCGTGAACCGACCTTCCGACAACAGTATGAACGGAATGATGGCGGGACAATTCATGGGAAGCCGATACATGCAGGATTACACAACTTCCATCAATATTTCGTGGGAAGCGGATATTTGGGGTAAAATTAAAGGTAGAAAAGAACAGGCTTTAGCAGATTATCTGAAAACTCAGGAAGCGGCAAAAGCGGTGAAAACCCAATTGGTGGCTACGGTTGTTCAGGGATATTATAATTTGTTGATGTTGGATACGCAATTGGAAATAACGAAATCCAACCTGACGTATTCTGATAACACGCTAAAGTTTTTAACCAAACAACAGGAATTAGGTTTAACTACGGCTTTAGCCGTTCAACAGCAGGAGATTGTCAAAGATCAGATCTTAAAATCAATTCCCGCTATTGAAAGTTCGATCACCACTCAGGAAAATGCGTTGAGTATCTTAACAGGTTCAATGCCAGATAAAATTGAAAGAAGCGCAAGCTTAAATAATGTTCAATCACCTGAAAATATCGCGACGGGAATTCCTTTCGAATTGTTGAGTTACAGACCCGATATTAAAAGTGCTGAGCTCGATGTAAGAAGAAGCGTTTCTTCCGTAAATGTAGCAAGAGCCAATATGTATCCGTCTTTCAATATCACGGCTCAAGGTGGTTTGAATGCTTTTAAAGCAAGTAATTGGTTCAATATTCCCGGTTCGCTTTTTGGTTCTCTGGTAGGAACTTTAGCACAACCTCTATTGAACGGAAAGCAATTGAAAACCCAGTACGAACAATCAAAAATTGTATCTGAACAGGCTGAAATCAATTTTAAACAATCAGTTTTAAAAGCGGTTGGTGAAGTTTCCGATGCTTTAGTTCAGATTCAAAAACTGGAAGAACAGCAGAAAATTGCGGACGGTTTAGTGAAAAAATCAAATGAAGCGGTGCAAAAGGCAGATTTGTTATTTAAATACAATTCAGCGACTTATGTTGAGGTTATTTTGGCTCAAACCAATAAGTTACAAACCGAATTAGACTTAGCTTCTCTGAAAGCTCAACGATTAAATGCCATAACAACCCTTTACCGCTCTGTTGGCGGAGGATGGCAATAAAGTAAAATCAATCCTGTTACGTCTAAGGAGGTAACAGGATTTTAACCCCAAAACTATTATGGAGAATACAAATATTAAAGATGGCATTATTCTTATTCCGGATTTCAGCGGGTTTACGGAATTTGTATTCAATACTAAACTTTATACCGGAGAATATATTGTAAGACAATTACTTTCTACACTCATTGATATGAATAATGAGTATTTTGAAATTTCAGAAATAGAGGGCGATGCCATTTTATTTTATCGATATGATGAAAAACCGTCGTACCAAAAAATTTCAAAGATGTTGAGGAGGATGCAAAATGCTTTTACCCAAAAAGTGGAAGAATTGAGTACATCATTAAGTATGGCGATTGATTTATCATTAAAATTTATCGTTCACTACGGAAAATTTTCGCAATACAACATCGGAAATTTTAGAAAATTATACGGAAAAACGATTGTGGAGGCTCATCAAATGTTAAAGAACGGCTTAGCGGAATATCCGTCTTATGTTTTGTTCAGCAATTCCTTTTTGGAAAACAGTCAGAATGAAGAAAATGAATTTAATGAAGAGAAAAAATATCATCCCGAAGTTGGCGTGATCCATTATTTTGAGAATTAAAGAGACTCTATTATATTTTAATCCTTGTAATTTTGCAATTGCAGGCGTCCGGAAAAATTCGGGCGCTTTTGTGTTTTGAGAGTATGAAAATTAAAATTTGAAAAAGATCGCAGATTATCCTAAAGTTAAAAAATGCCTGAAAAAATTCAGGCATTCGTTTTAGAAATATATAAGTAAGATTACTTTAACGTAAACTTCACCTTCGTTTTAATAGCATCAGAAGAATTTCCGATTTGTGCTTCGAAATCTCCCGGTTCAGCCACCCAGTCGTGCTTTTGAGCGTCGAAGAAACTTAGCGCTGTTTTATCAATTGTGAACGTTACTTCTTTTTCTTCACCAGGATTTAAAAAGACTTTTTCAAAACCTTTCAGTTCTTTTGAAGGTCTTTCCACAGAAGATTTTACATCGGTGATGTATAGCTGAGCTACCTCTGCTCCGGCTTTTTTACCTGTATTTTTTACAGAAACTGTGAACGTAATTTTATCGTCCTGAGACATTGTTGTTTTATCAGCTTTAGCTTTTCCAAACTCGAAAGTAGTGTAACTTAAACCATGTCCGAAACTGAATAATGGCTTAATTTTTTTCGTGTCATGCCATCTGTACCCAACAAAAATACCTTCGTTATACGTAATGTTGATTGGGTTTTTCTGATCTTTTCCTTTTCCTGCCGCCAATTCATCTTTTTGTCCAGGATATTCTCCTAATTTGTGAGCAGAATTATCTTCCAGTTTCACAGGGAAAGTAAATGGTAATTTTCCTGATGGATTCGCATCTCCTGCAAGAATTGAAGCGATTGAATTTCCAGCTTCAGAACCCAAATACCAACCTTGAACAACAGTCGGAACTTCTTTGATCCAAGGCATTGCAACTGCATTTCCGGAAACCAAAACTACCGCAAGATTTTTATTTGCTTTTGCCAATGCAGCAATCACGTTATCCTGATTGTAAGGCAATTCGTAGCTTTTTCTGTCGTTTCCTTCGCTATCCTGGAAATCTGCTTTATTTAAACCTCCCACGAAAATTACGTAGTCAGATTTTTTTGCCAATTCTACCGCTTCGTTTAATAATTCTTCTGGAGAACGAGTATCTTTCAAATCCTGTCCGGACTTTACACCGTTGTATTCTCCGCCGATATCTCCAACATAACCTCTTGCATATTGTACATCAGACTGTTTTCCGAATCTCGCTTTAATTCCGTCTAAAGGAAGCGTTTCATATTTTACTTTTAATGAAGAAGAACCTCCACCAACAGTCATGATTTTAATCGCATTCTCACCAATGACAGCGATTTTTTTAGCTTTATTAATATCTATAGGTAGTACATTTCCTTGGTTTTTCAACAATACAATTCCTTCTTCACCGATTTCTTTGGCAACAGCTCGATGCTCTTCAGAAGCAATGTTTCCGAAAGGCTTGTTTCTATTCATCGTTGTTTTATAGGCAAGATTTAAAAGTCTTGTTACTTTATCGTCAAGCTCCTGAGTTCCTACTTTTCCCGATTTAATTAAATCTAAATAAGGTTTTGCCAAATAATAATTGTCGTAAGCATTTTTTGTGCCGGCAGAAAGACCGTTTGTCCAGCTTCCGAATTCAAGATCCAATCCGTTGTGGATAGCTTGTTCTGTATTATTTACAGCGCCCCAGTCGGAAACGACAACGCCTTTATATTTCCATTCACCTTTCAAAATATCATTCAAAAGATATTTATTTTGGCTCGCGTACTGATCTTTGTACATGTCGTAAGCACCCATCAACGTCCAAGAATCTCCTTCTGTAACCGCAGCTTTGAAAGGCGGAAGGTAAATTTCATACAATGCTCTGTCGTCTACATTTACGTTACTTGTATGACGGAACATTTCCTGATTGTTCAGCGCAAAATGCTTCACAGAAGTTGCTACACCGTTCGACTGTACTCCTTTGATGTAGGGAACAACCATTTTCGATGTTAAATAAGGGTCTTCCCCCATATATTCGAAGTTTCTTCCGTTCAGTGGAGTTCTGTAAATATTAACTCCAGGGCCCAGAATAATATCTTTTTTTCTGTAACGGGCTTCTTCTCCCAGTGCCTTACCGTAATTCCAAGACATTTTTTTGTTCCATGTCGCAGAAAGTGCTGTTAGTGCAGGATAAGCGATGATAGAGTCATTTGTCCAACCTGCCTGATCCCATTCATCCCACATTACTTCAGGTCTTACCCCATGAGGACCGTCGGTTGTCCAGAATTCAGGAATTCCCAATCTCGGAACACCTGGTGAACTGAATTTCGACTGTGCATGCAGCATTGCCACCTTTTCTTCCAGCGTCATTCTGGAAAGTGCATCCTTAACACGCTGTTCCACAGGTTTTGATTCATCTAAATAAACGGGTAAAGTAGTATTTGTTTGAGCCATATACGAAGCAGATATAAGGGTGAATAAACTTACAATGGCAGTTCTCTTTAACATAAAAGCCTTTTTTTGATTGGTAACAAAAATAGCAAAAATATTTATTATCTCAAATTGAGAAAATAAAAAATTTCATAAATGGTTATTAATGACCAATATGTTAATTTGGAAATCTAAAAATTTTATATAAAAGCGCAAGAAAAAAAGGGAGTAATAGGGCTTAGTTTCAAAAAGTGAGATCAACTTTGCTTATATCAATAAAGTTTGTCATCCCCGTAGGGATCTAGACGTAGTATTACAAAAGAAACTTTTTCTTTTTTTCAACGCTATCGATCACTAAGGTTTAGTATTTAATTCCGAATATTTTCGGTCGCAATGGCGTTTCAATCAGCAAATGATAGCAATGGATTAACAGATTATTAAAATCTTAAGCCCTGAACACAAAGGACACAAAGTTTTTATTGAATATTAACTTTTTAAGCTTCACAAAGCCATTCCACTTATAAAAAACCACAGAGATTTTATCAATT
>DKLU01000430.1:8501-9443 GCA_002455915.1 Chryseobacterium sp. UBA6632 | reverse complement strand
CCAATAGTAACGAAGCCATTCAAAATGCAAAAGCATGGTATGCGGTAGGTTTCGGAAACGGAAATCTGGCGACCAGTGAAACTGTGAAAGCCTCAGAAAATGATTTCAGAGTATATCCAAATCCTGTTTCTCAAGGGTATTTCACGATAGAAACAAAAGCTAAAGGAGATTCTAAATACGAATTGTATGATCTTTCCGGAAAACTTTTAATTCCTTCTCAAAAATTGAATTCAGGAGTGAATAAAGTTCAGGTAAATGGCGTGCAAAGCGGAGTTTATTTACTGAAAATCAATTCAAACGGAGAGACACTTTCCAAAAAAATCATCATTAAATAATCAACTTTTCAATAAATTTTCTTGCAGTCCGTAATTCACTTTACGGGCTGTTTTTCATTAAAAAAACCGGCACAGAAAAACATTCTGCACCGGCACTCCATATCAAATAACATTTATAATGCTATTATTTTTTAATCAATTTATTTTTATAAACTTTCCCGTCAA
Organism: Chryseobacterium sp. UBA6632; assembly: GCA_002455915.1. Classification (GTDB taxonomy): domain Bacteria; phylum Bacteroidota; class Bacteroidia; order Flavobacteriales; family Weeksellaceae; genus Chryseobacterium. Next base: position 8,943 of record DKLU01000430.1, on the reverse strand, counting down.
CGCTTTTAGAAACTATAAGATACGTTCCGGTTGTTAATCCACTCACATCAATGGCTTCTTTATATTGATGGTTTTTCTTTTGAAGAACCAACTTTCCTGTCATATCAATAATAGAAACTTCTGCATATTTCTTATCAGCTTCTTTCCCGATATATAAAAACTGCGTAGTTGGATTTGGATAAATACTTAAACTATTATCCTTTGGTCTTATCTCGCCCGTTCCCAATGTACAGCTACTCCACTGTCCGAAATTCAGGGTTAAAAATGCATTAATGCTCAACATTTCGCACATATCAGGGCAATATTCTGTGCAGGCATAGAAGCCGTAAGTCCCCGACTCACTCGCAATAAAAGTATCATCTGCCGCTCCCGGAATAATACAAGGATCGGTTGATGAAGGCGGATTGCTGCTCGGAAGACATTTAAACCAAGTATGCTCACC
>DKLU01000430.1:0-8301 GCA_002455915.1 Chryseobacterium sp. UBA6632 | reverse complement strand
CTTCACAAACATTGTATTCGCCAGGGCCGATCTCCTCAAAAGTTCCGGGTGTAAAATCAGCCATCATAAAAGGTAAACCATACGCGTAACCATCTGCCAAAATCGGAGTACTTTCTGCAGAACAATCTGCCTGCGTAACGGCAACTTTAAAATAATACAGCATATCATCTGTACCATTGATCGTTAAAGTCTGTGACGTAGCATTTGGAATAGCAACCCAAGGATTTGTATTGGGAGTTTGCCAGTCCCACTCCTGTTTGTACCACTGATAACTGTCATAAGTTTGTGTAGTAGAAAGCGTTTCAGTTTCTGAAGTACAAAAAACGATCTTGTCTTGAAACATCGTTCCCAATCTGGGACTCGTAATGGTGGGATTGCATTGTGCATCAATTTTTAAAAGGTTTAAAAATAAATAGCACACTAAAAAAATTAGTTTTGTTTTCATATAAAATAATTATTTATTGGTTGTTTTGTAAGTTTTTATTTAAAAATTAGGACGTATTTATCCTGAAGACTGTTCTATAACCTTCTAAAATGTTGATCTCTAATTAATGTTTTAAGCTTTAATCAATCTGCACCCTGATCCCGAATTTTACGTTAAAATTGAATGGTTTTTCTTTATAAATCGTATTCAACTGGCTGTCATTTTTGAAATGATATGCAACTCCCGGTTCAGCATAAACTCCAATATTATTAATGATCTTAAATTGAACGCCAACCGCACTGTTCACCGAAAACTGCAATGGTTTTACATCAACTTTTTCTGTAAACTCTTCTTTAACCTCGTTATTTACCACATATTGCGTTTTTTGCTTTCCTGAAACTGCTTTTTCAGCCAAAGCTCCCGCGGTCACATATCCCGTAAGACGACCTTTTTTCACCACATTATAATTCACCTGAACCGGCACCCCGATATAATGAACCGATTGATCTGTTTTAATGAAATTATCATCACTTCCCGAATGAATTTCAGAAGATAATTTCGTGTAATTAACCCCCGTTCCGATGCCCCATCTTTTTCCTAAATTGTAATACATCGACAAACCGAAACTCACCGGAGTTTTATGTCTCACTCTTGCTTCAACTTCTTTATTTTGATTCGCTAAAAGCACTTCCACAAAAGGATTCCCTTCCGAACTCTGATAAACTTCACTCACGCTCATCGGTTTTCCCATTGCCGTTGCATATCCCGGAAACTGTTCTGCGGCACCCGAAGAGGCATTCCCGGTTAACATACTCAGCATCCATTTTTTAGAAGGCTGTTTTTTAAGCTTTTTCTCAGCAATTACTGAAGGACTTGAAAGTATTTGATTATCCGCAATAAGTTCCTGAACTTCTTCTTTTTCTTCCGAAGATTTTTTGTTTTCAGAAGTCACCTCTTCATTTTTCTGAGCAATAATTTGATTTTGATTGAATAAATTTGTCGTTTTAAACTCGTTTTGACCTTTAAAAAATATCTTGTCGTTGTTTTCTTCTCTTACTTTTTGACCTAAACTATTTTTTATTTCATTTTGAGTTAAAATACTATTATTCAATTGATTATCCACATCAAATAAACTTTCAGAATTTGCATTTTCATTAATTTCTGAAGGCGATTGATTTTCAGAAACTTGATCTCCAGATTTTACTTTATGATTAGAATATGTATTTTGATGGGAAGGTTTATTTTGTTCTGAATGATTAGTATTTAATAATTCTTTAGCCACAAAAAAGAATACAGCAATCGCTGCCGCAACTCCCACAGCACGGTAAATTTTCGTCTTAAAATTGATTGGGATTACTTTTTCCTGCGCCTTCGTTTCATTTCCCGCAACCAATCCCGCACTTTTATTTTCATCATCTCCACGGAATAATTCATCGCTGATATCATCCCACAATCCGTCCGGAACATCCTCTGAGTGATCTTCCATCTTATTGCGCAGATTATTTAACCATTGATCATCCATATTGCGCTTTTTTTGACATTTTATATTCTTTTACTTTCTGAATGAGCATTGCCTTTGCTCTGTGAAATTGTGAGGCTGAAGAATTTTCAGCAATTCCTAAAGTCTCTGCAATTTCTTTATGACTTTTTCTTTCAAACACAAAAAGATTAAAAACCGTTCGGTAGCCATCCGGAAGCCTCCGAATCATATCCATAATTACAGATTTTGGGATTTCTTCAAGATTAGGTTCCTCTTCATTCGCCAAATCCGGAATTTCCTCTACATCTGCAAAATTTCGGCTGTCTGTATTTTGTTTAATATGTTTTAAAGATTCATTCACCACAATTCTTGTACTCCAGGCTTTCAAAGATCCTTCGCCACGATATTCAAAAGAGTCGATTGATTTGAACATTTTGATAAAGCTGTTCTGAAGTACATCGTGCACATCTTCCCGATCGATAATATACCGCGAACAAACATAGGTAAGGTTACCTGAATAGGCTCCAAAAAGCTCTTTCCAAGCAGTTTCGTCCTTTTTCAAAAGACGGTTTACCAAAATTTGTTCTTTACTGATCTCCATGTATAACTTTCAGGAAACTATTTACTTAACGATTTTTATTTAATTAAAATACAAAAATAGGTTGCCTTTTTGCAAAGCACAACCTATTTGGGGCTATAAACATTAATTAATACTTTAAACTGTATGGAAAATCATATTTTATTTTTTCATAAGGAGTCAAATCCGTACCGTCTACCGTAATTTTATCTGCTACAAAACCAAATCTTAAAGACCAGTCTTGTCCTACAAAGTATCCTTTGTCTGCTGCTGCGAAAGTTACCACAGCATTTTTTGTTTGTCCGTCTACCGGGATCTGCAGCGCTAGTGTCTTTGGGGCAAATGTAAATTCAATCACATTTTGCTCAGACATTAATTTGGGGGTAAAATTCAGTTTATATTCAATTTTTCCCATGGCTGTCACCGCGGCATCCGTTTTTGCAGCATCTTTCACCACCGATTTCACAATTTCTTTAATTGGAAACTCTTTGTAAGTAATCACAGAATCTTTCACGGTAAAATCCATAATTTTTTCTGTTCTACTGTTGCCTTGTGTTGTAATCAGTTTTGTTCTGTAAGTTCCGTTTTCATCTCCTTTTTTTACAGGAATTGGTTCGTAGGTATCATTATTACAAGAAGTTAACGACAGTCCTAAAACGGCGATAAAAGCAACTACAAAAGCTTTAAGTACTGTTAATTTTTTCATTAGTTCAAATTCAATTCATTATACATTTAGTTATTGTGAGTACTCATTGATATAAATCCACTTTTTGCAGAATCTTGCATCAATTTTTAAAAACTTTTAACTAATTTTTTATAACTAATTGATTTTAAATGAGAAAAATTTCCAGCTCATAAAAGCATTTTGAAGTTTTTATTATTTTAATACATTTGTTACAACCTATTTTTAAATGAATTTTGAAGAAATCAATTGATATCTCAAAAACGGTTCAAATAAATATGTAAATAAAAAAAGAATTAAAACAACTAATCAACACATTATCATGAATATAAAACCCGATATTTCCTGGGCTGATTTTGAAAAAATAGACATCCGATGCGGAACCATCATTTCAGTAAACGACTTTGAAAAGGCAAGAAACCCGTCTTATCAACTGGAAATCGATTTTGGAGATTTAGGAATCAGAAAATCTTCCGCACAAATTACTTCACTGTACGAAAAAGAAGAATTAATCGGCAAGCAGATTATGGCAATCGTGAATTTTCCTAAAAAACAAATCGCTAATTTTTTCAGCGAATGTCTCGTTTTGGGAGTTTACGGAGAAGATAAAAAAGACGTAACGCTTTTAACTCCCTCATTACCAACAAAAAACGGAATGCAGGTTGGATAAATTTTTCAAGATATTTATTCTCATTAATTTTAATTAAACCTCATAGGTTTTGGAAACCTATGAGGTTTGACGTTAACCGCCATATTTAATTTGAAGAAAAAACACATGATACAAAATATTCCTTTAGAAAAGATTTTATTCATTGATATTGAGACTGTTCCAGGAGCAGGAAATTGGGACGATCTTACCGAAACAGAGCAAATGCTTTGGGATAAAAAAACAAGGTTTCAGCGAAAAGATGATTATTCTGCAGAAGAATTTTACCCCGAAAGAGCCGGAATTATGGCTGAATTTGGAAAAATCGTCTGCATCACCATCGGAATGCTTGAAAAAAATGAAACCTTGAAAATTAAAAGTTTCGCCCATCACGATGAAAAAAAATTATTGATGGAGTTTGGCGAAATTTTTAACAGTCCGCGGCTTCGTGATGTTATCCTTTGTGCCCATAACGGAAAGGAGTTTGATTTTCCATGGATCGCCAGAAGATTTTTAATTAACGGAATTCAACCTCCCGTTCCTTTTCAGATGTTCGGAAAAAAACCGTGGGAAATTCCGCATATCGACACGATGGAACTTTGGAAATTCGGCGATTATAAAAGCTTTGTTTCACTCGAATTATTAGCTCATCTTTTCGGAATTCCGACTCCCAAAGACGATATCGATGGCTCAATGGTTTCATCAATCTACTACATAGAGAAAGACTTGCAAAGAATAGTTGACTATTGTGAAAAAGATGTCTTAACTTTGGCAAATGTTTTCCGACGCATGCGTCAGGAAGATTTGTTGAAAAGGTACATCAATTTAGATTAAAAAATGAAATTTACAGACGATCAGATCGCTGACATTGGTGAGGAAATCATCGGTGTCTTAAAAACCGTGTATGACCCTGAAATTCCGGTAGATATCTACGAATTGGGCTTGGTTTACGACGTACAGATTTCCGATGATGCGGATGTTAAAATCATCATGACACTTACCACACCGAACTGCCCCGTTGCCGAAACGCTTCCACAAGAAGTAAAAGACAAAGTTGCAGAGGTAGAAAATGTGAAAAGTGTAGATTTAGAGCTTACTTTCGAGCCAAGCTGGCACAAAGATATGATGAGTGAAGAAGCGAAATTTGAGCTGGGAATGCTTTAATATTCGGATTAAAAATAAATTAGGCTGTCAATTTTGGCAGCCTTTTATTTTGTTCTTTATTGATTGTTTTAAATTTCTCTCGCCACCTCTTTTCCTTCTCTTCTACTCCATTCGCTCCATGAACCAACGTATAAAGTAGGAATTGGAAATCCAGCATAATGTAACGCTAAAATAGTATGGCAAGCCGTCACGCCAGAACCGCAATGAATAATTAAATTCTGAGGTTTATCTGCTAACAATTTTGAATATTTTTCTTTTAAAATTTCAGGTTTCAGGAAATTTCCATTTTCATCTAAATTTTCAGAGAAAGGAATATTAATCGCTCCCGGAATATGCCCTGCAACCAAATCGAGGGGCTCAGACTCTCCGTTATATCGATAAGCATCCCTTACATCAACTACCGTTGAAGAATAGTTTGTTAATTCATTTTCAACAGTTTCCAAAGACGAAGTTGGAAGAAGCCAGTTTTCTTTTTTAATTAATTCTGCTTTTTCAAAATTTTCTTCATCTGAAGAAAATTCTAAGTCTTCTTTTTCAGCATTTTGAAATCCGCCATCCAAAACTTGAACATTTTTTAAACCAAAAGATTTCAACATCCACCAAGCTCTTGCAGCAGCGTTTGATCCATTTTTATCATCATAAACAACAATATGAGCATCTTCCGAAATTCCAAGATTAGAAAGGGTCTCAGCAAATTTTTCAATACTTGGAAGCGGGTGTCTACCTCCAAAAGCTGCGTTTTCTCCAATTTCCGCCAGATCTTTATCTAAATCGATAAATCTTGCACGTTTAATATGTTTACTTAAATAATTTTGATAAACATCTTTTCCTACTCTTGCATCTAAGATGATTAGATTTTCTGTGGAAAGATTTTTTAATTCGGAAGGTGAGATTATGGGTGACATATTTAATTCAGTTAAATAATTTAGAAAAACTTAAATAAAATAAAACCTCAGAAAATTCTAAGGTTTTAAAATATTTTATTGATAAATGAAAATCATGGTCTGTACCAAATCCGGATGAAGACTTTTCGCTACCGGACAGTTATGCGCTGTTTCTTCGATAAAAGATTTTTCTTTGTCAGAATAAGAATCTGAAAACACAAAATTGCATACAATTTCACCAATTCTTCTTGGCTCACCTTTCATAATCTTTTGAAGATTACAGTAAGCTCCGTCAATGTTAATATTTTTTTCTTTGCCTAAAATGGCAATCGTGGTAAGTGCACATTCGGCTAAAGAAGTTGCACAAAGATCTGTGGGAGAAAATTTCTCGCCTTTGCCGTGATTATCTGTCGGAGCATCACTTTCAATAATGGTTCCTGATTGTAAATGTTCTGCTGAACATCTTAAATCGCCTATATAAGTTATTTTTGAAGTCATAATTATAAAAAATAAAAGAGACAAGGTCTCAAAAATGAAAAATATCTTTCGCTTTATTATAAGAACTTTCGAAGTTTAATAAATTCAGCTTATGGTCTGCTTTTTCTACACTCATGAAGTTGATGACCTGTTCTGTCGGCATATTTCCAACCAAATCGTCTTTTGCCATCGGACAACCGCCAATTCCTTTGATCGCACTGTCAAATCTTGTACAACCTTGGTCGTAAGCAGCCTTTAACTTTGAATAAGAATCTTCATAACGGTTATGAAAATGTGCTCCGAAATTAATTTCAGCATATTTTGAAGGTATCTTTTCAAATAAAAGAGAGATCGATTGTGGCGTTGCAACTCCCGTTGTATCAGACAATAAAACATCTTTAACTCCGATTTCTGAAAACCGTTGCGCCCAAAAATCTACATCTTCCCACTTCCACATTTCGCCGTAAGGATTTCCAAAAGCCATTGAAAAGTAGATGTTTAATTGTCGGTTTTCACTTTTTACCAATTCCAACATTCTGATGATTTCCTCAAAAGCTTCCTCTTGATTTTTATTGGTATTTCTATGCTGAAAAGTTTCAGAAATAGAAAACGGAAATCCGATAATATCCACCGATTGATGTTTTAATGCTTTTTCGGCGCCTCTGTAATTGGCAACAATCGCAGAAACTTTTGTTTTGGAACGGGATTTATCGATATTTTCGGCAACCTCATCAGAGTCTGCCATTTGGGGAATTGCTTTTGGAGACACAAAACTCAGACAATCCAATACATCAAAACCAACATCCATCAAAGAGTTGATATAATCTATTTTTTTATCAGTGGGGATAAATTCTCCCCAACCCTGCATTGCATCACGCGGACATTCAGTAAGAAACATTTTACTTTTAGATTTTCTCAAATATAATAAAACTAAACAATTTGGAATACGGTATTTACAAATCTAACATTATTTTGATTTTCAAAGGATTATATTCAATTTAAAATTTCAATAATAAATATTAAATAACGAATACTTGAATTACTTCTTATCAAATTCTTTTTCATTAAAAATTAAATCATAACCTGATTCAAAAATTTAATATTAAATTTCATCACCTTTAACACCTTTTAATAAAGGAAAAATAAAAATGTGGTATATTTTTTATTCAAATTGGTAAACAAATTGTATATGCTTCATTACCAATAAAATTAATTACTATGAATATTTCTTACTACGACTTCAAAAATTTGCCGGATCAACAATCTCAATGCAATATGGTAATGACAAACGGACGGGTGATGAACGAAAGAACCGTAAACACGCTGAAATATGTTCTTTATGAAATTTCATGTTTTACTGTGGAGATCGTTTACAATACGTTTACCAACAAAATGGAAGGAATGACTGTTTTTCAGAATAAAGCGGCTTACGCAGTTTAATATTCACTTTATTTTGATTTTCAATGAATTATGATTAATGTTTTAATTCAAGGATAAATCAATTATTCTCCGCATCAAATTTGCTAACTTTGTTGGAAATTTAATCTAATAATGAGCGCAATAGAATTCAACCAATTGTGGAAAGAAAAGTTACTGAACCGTTTTCTTAGTTATGTAAAAATCTATTCAACCAGTGATGCCGAAAGCGAGGCAACCCCTTCCACAGAGAGACAGTGGGATATCGCCAATTATATCACAGAAGAATTGAAAACGATCGGTCTTGAGAATGTATCGATTGACGAAAATGGTTATATCATGGGTTATGTGCCGTCAAACCTTGAAAATGATGATAAACCAACTATTGGATTTATTTCACATTATGATACTTCACCAGATTTTAGTGGTGAAAATGTAAAGCCGCAGGTTTGGGAAAATTATGACGGAAATGATTTACTTTTAAATCAGTCGACAGGTTTTACCTTATCTCCTTCAAAATTTGAAAGTTTAAAGAAATATATTGGTCAAAC
>DKLU01000432.1 GCA_002455915.1 Chryseobacterium sp. UBA6632 | reverse complement strand
GATGAAAAAAAATTATTTCGAGCCACAAAGTAAAGACAAAAATTCATATAATTAATTATCATATATTAAGAAATATCTCATTTTTATTTCGTATGTAAACAGTGTTTTCGATTGCACAAAGAAAAAAATCAACTTATGGCGTGAATTTAATTCGATTTAATTAAAAATATTCTTTAAAATAAATTTTAAAGTTAAAAATTTTCACATTTAACGATTTTTTGTTGCTATTTTTAAACCACATCAATAAATTTGCTTTTAAATAATAATAAAATGTGCGGAATTGTATGTTTGTTTGATGCCAAACAAAAAACTGAAATACTAAGACCTCAGGTATTGGAAATGTCGAAGAAAATTCGTCACAGAGGTCCGGACTGGAGCGGAGTTTTCCAGGATGAAAAGGTAATTTTTTCTCATGAAAGATTAGCAATTGTAGACCCAACTTCGGGAAAACAGCCTTTATTTACAAAAGATCAAAAAGTAGTTTTAGCCGTAAATGGTGAAATTTATAATCACAGAGAATTAAAAGCCGAATTTCCTGATTATGAATTTCAGACAGAATCTGATTGTGAAGTTATCCTTGCGCTTTACAGAAAATACGGTAAAAATTTCATTGAAAAACTAAACGGAATTTTTGCGTTCTCTTTATATGATACTGAAAATAATGTATATCTGATTGCCCGCGATCATATGGGAATTTGCCCCCTTTATCACGGTTGGGATAAAAACGGAAACTATTATGTAGCTTCAGAACTGAAAGCATTGGAAGGAGTTTGTAAAACGATTGAAACTTTTTTACCGGGGCATTTTGTTTACAGTGAAGACGGAAGTGATCTGCAACAATGGTACACAAGAGACTGGGAAAGTTTTGACAATGTAAAAGATAATGAAACCGATATCGCTAAAATCAGAAAAGGACTTGAAGATGCCGTTCACAGACAGTTGATGAGCGATGTTCCTTACGGAGTTTTACTTTCCGGCGGATTAGATTCTTCTGTGATTTCTGCGATTACCGCAAAATTTGCAAGACAAAGAATTGAAAGCGGCGATACTCAGGAAGCTTGGTATCCTAGATTGCACAGTTTTGCAGTCGGTTTGGTAGGTTCTCCGGATTTAGCAGCGGCACAAAAAGCAGCAGAACATATCGGTTCTGTTCATCATGAAGTTAACTTTACCGTTCAGGAAGGTCTGGATGCGATTCGTGATGTGATTTACCATTTGGAAACTTACGATGTTACGACCATTCGTGCTTCTACCCCGATGTACCTTTTAGCAAGAGTCATTAAATCTATGGGTATCAAAATGGTACTTTCCGGAGAAGGTTCTGATGAATTATTTGGTGGGTATTTGTATTTCCATAAAGCACCGAATGCGAAAGAATTCCATGATGAAACGGTGAGAAAATTAGGAAAACTTCACCTTTACGATTGTTTAAGAGCCAACAAAGCGTTGATGAGCTGGGGAATTGAAGGACGCGTCCCTTTCTTGGATAAAGAATTCATGGATATTGCGATGACGATTAACCCTAAAGATAAAATGATTAACGTTGCAGAAGGTAAAATTGAAAAGTGGGTTTTAAGAAAAGCATTTGAAGATCTTTTGCCTGAATCGATTGCATGGAGACAAAAAGAACAGTTCTCAGACGGCGTAGGATATTCTTGGATCGACACTTTGAAAGAAGTTGCTGAAAAAGAAGTGACCGACGAAATGATGGCAAATGCGAAATTCAGATTTCCGTTGAATACGCCTCAAAACAAAGAAGAATATCGTTACAGAACTATTTTTGAAGAGCATTTCCCAAGTGAAACGGCGGCGGCAACGGTACCTTCTGTGCCTTCGGTAGCTTGTTCTACACCTATCGCTTTAGAATGGGATGAAGCCTTCAAAAAAATGAACGACCCAAGCGGAAGAGCTGTAAAAGTACACGAAACGTCGTATGAAAAACAGTGATACGTGTTTTAGTGTTTACGGATAACTTTTTATATTGAAAGATATTATGTCTGAGAAAATCTAAAAATATCAGTTTAAAAAACTAAATCCTAAGCACTAAAATCTAATCCCTTAAAAATAAATTTATCAATCCTGTAGCAATACAGGATTTTCTTTTGAATTAACAACAATAATATTGATATAATTTAACCAAGAATCAAAATTATTATCTAATAAATAATTATATTTGGAAAACGAAAATATCAATTATAAAGAAATGAGAAGAAACATTACTATCTTATTTGCCTTATTATCTATGACTTTTGCTTTTGGACAGGGAAAATATGGCAAGTATCTCAACTCAAAAAAGCTGGCAATGGCTTATAAAACAGTGAAGGATGCTGATAAAGATGATTACTACCAACAATATTACTGGTTGGCAAAAGCTGAGCAACTGAAAACCTTCCCTCACCTTAAAGATGTAAAACCGGTAGTTTTATATGAATTTGTAAAAAAGGTGAATCCTCAGAATCCTACTAAAAAATTGGATGATAGAGGAAAAGAATTGAGAGCTACAGCAGAATTATCATTGAATCAATATTTCAAAAATAAAAACTTCGAGAACAATTCTGTTTTGATGTATAATCTTGAAACTTATGTAGATCCGTCTAAAGGTCAATATTATACAAAGGTTGATCCTGAAAAGATTAAAGAATTGGTACCGAAAGAATTATTCGCATTCAATTCTAACAACAGAAATACAGGAGAAGACAAAACGTATTACCTGTGGATTGAAAAGAAAAAAGATGATTTTCACATTGTAGACATCATCCCAAGTGAGAAAGAAGATAAAGATTTTTATGTAAGATTAAAGCAATATCTTCCGAGCTATAAATTCTCAAAATACGTTCCTTCGGTTAAAAAAGGAACGAAAACTGATAAAACCGACGTAGATTATTATTACATTATGCCTTTTGAGCAGAATACGGATAATATAGAAT
>DKLU01000072.1 GCA_002455915.1 Chryseobacterium sp. UBA6632 | reverse complement strand
GGTTTAGAATTGATCGGAATTACCGCAGCAGAAGCCAAAAATCCTGAAAAAACGATTCCAAAAGCAACCAATCAGGTCATCTACAGAATTTTGATTTTCTATGTGGGAGCATTGGTAATTTTATTTTCATTGAGCCCTTGGAGAGAAATTACAGAAGGAACAAGCCCTTTTGTAATGGTTTTCCAAAATCTGAACGGATTTCAGTTTACCATGTTTGGAAAAGTGATTCAGTTCAATGTTTTGATCGCAAATATTCTTAATTTAATTGTATTAACGGCAGCTTTATCGGTGTATAACAGCAGTGTTTACAGCAATAGCAGAATGCTTTTCGGGTTGGCACAACAGGGAAATGCTCCGAAATTTTTAACGAAATTAAATAAAAGCAGCGTTCCTACGAATGCAATCATTATTTCGTCTTGTTTTGCGGGAATTTGTATCATCATTAATAAATTAGTTCCCGAAAAAGCCTTCGAATATTTAATGGCTTTGGTGGTTTCTACGCTAATTATCAATTGGTTGATGATTTGTTATACACATTTGAAATTTAAAAAAGCTAATATTAAAGCAGGAACAGATCTGAAGTTTCCATCAATATTTTATCCTGTTTCTAATTATATCTGTATTGCCTTTTTGGTATTGATTTTAGTACTCATGAGCATAACAGGTATGGAAATTCAGGTAATTTTAATTCCGGTATGGTTAGGGTTTTTATTTGTGATGTTTAAGCTTTATAAAAAGAATTAAATTTAACATACAATAGAATGAAAGGGTAGAGGTAATCTACTCTTTTTTATTTTCATAATATTCAAATAATATAACAATAAAAAGCATCCTTTTGCAGGATGCTTACACTAAAACACAATATGAAAACTGATAACTACATCAGTCTATTTTTTAAGGCTTTTTATTTCTGTTTTTGTAATGATTACTTTCTTTAGATAATATTAGCAATTTTGTTGATATAAAAATGAAAAGATCGAACTTAGTTGATGTATTTGATATTTTATTCTAAACTTTATGATCTTTTGTGTTTAAATATTCTTTATCAGCTTTTAAATGTTGAATATTAGTAATGTGAAGTACCTTTGTTTTTAAGGTAATTGTGGATAGATGAATACAATTTTGCGCTAATTACTTTATTTGTTGAATTGAAAACATAAAAAAACCATCCTTAAAAGGATGGTTTTCGTAGACTCACAGGGATTCGAACCCCAGATGACTGAACCAAAATCAGTAGTGTTACCGCTACACCATGAGTCTCTGTTTGTTTTAGTGGTGCAAATTTACAGCTTTTTTAATTATTTGCAAGAACTTTTTAAACTTTTTTTTACATTTACTACACTTTTTATTACGACGATCATGCAGATAGACTTCAATAATCTCAATACGAGTAAATTATACTTTGAAACCGACTTCGAAAAAAAAATAGATCAATTTCTTGAGGAATGGTTTTCTACTTCTGAAACTGTAAAAGTTCAGACTTCCGGTTCTACGGGAACACCAAAAATTTTTAACATTGAAAAAAATAAGATGGTAAATTCTGCAGAGATGACCTGTAATTTCCTAGGATTAAAAGAAGGTGACTCTGCGTTGATCTGCCTTCCGGTTGAATATATTTCCGGAAAAATGATGATTGTTCGTTCAATTCTGAGAAGATTAAAATTAATTGTTGTAGATCCCTCTTTAAGGCCGTTTGAGGATATTGAGAACGAAATTGATTTTTGTGCAATGACACCATTACAGGTTGAAAATTCACTGGAGAAATTATATTTAGTTAAAAATTTAATCATCGGAGGAGCCGCCGTCTCAGAAAATTTAAAGAAAAAAATCTCTCAAACTTTCAAACCCTCAAACCCTCAGACGCAAATCTTCGAAACCTACGGAATGTCGGAAACACTTTCTCACATTGGGTTGAAGCAAATTTTTCCACAAGCGGAAGAGTATTTCACTGTTTTGGAGAATGTAGAAATTTCGAAAGATGAAAGAGGTTGTTTAAGAATTTTTGCACCGAATCTTAATGATGAGGTTTTGCAGACGAACGATCTAGTTGAAATTAATAATAAAAAGCAATTTAAATTTTTAGGAAGAATTGATAATGTAATTAATTCTGGCGGGGCGAAAATTTTTCCTGAACAGTTAGAAGCTTTAGTGAAAAAAGAAATTCCGAATGAAGTTGTTTTTGTTGGAATTGATGATGAAAGTTTAGGTCAGAAATTAATTACCGTAATTGAAGGAAGTGAATCTGAATTCATAAACCAAAAATTATCAACAATCAGTTATCAGCAAAAATTTCATAGACCAAAAAAAATTATTTTTATTGAAAAAATCCCTAGAACGCCCAACGGAAAAGTGAATAGAATTGAATTAAATAAAATCATCGCAAAAAAATAAACGGTACGAAAAATTCCCCTCCTTTGGAGGGGTGGCGAAAATTTCATAGAAATTTTTGACGGGGTGGTTTAAAAAAGAAAATGATAAAAGAATATGAATAACAAAAAATGAAAGATTTCTCAAAAGAACTCAACTTTAAAACTTCCCGCAGCAGTGGAGCTGGAGGTCAGAATGTAAACAAAGTGGAAACTTCGGTAACAGTTCTTTGGAATGTAGGTGAATCTGAGTTTTTTAATGAAAATCAAAAAGTTTTAATTCAAGATAAACTCAAAAACAGAATTAATGCAGACGGATTTTTATTTTTAACAGTTTCTGAAAGCAGAACACAATTAATGAATAAAAACAAAGCCATTGAAAAAATTCTTGATATCGTCGATCGATCTTTATTTGTTCATAAAAAAAGAATCGCCACAAAACCATCCAAAGGTCAAAAACAAAAAAGATTAGACAATAAAAAGAAGCTTTCTGACAAAAAAGAAAACAGAAAATTTAAATATTAAATTTATAAAATTAGATGTTTACTTTTTGCTCAATAGCTTTTAACATTAGATAAAAATGTATTTTTGGGCAAAATTTAATGTATGATCAAAAAACTAATAACACTGGGGTTATTCTCAGTTTCTGTATTTTCATTTGCTCAGCAAACTGAAGCTAAAACTCAATCTAGATTTACCATTATTCCATCAGTCGGTTACGCTTGGAGAACAGCTGAAACGGCTTCGGGACTTTCAAAAGAAGAAAAAGATTACATCAAAGGTCTGAAAAGCGGAATGAATTTCGATATTTCCGCTTATTATCAGGTAAATAAAATATTATCAGTCGGTTTGAAATATTCCAATTACAGTGCATCCAGCGATGGATATATTTTAGGATATGTAAACGGTATGCCTGTTTCCGTTCCGGTTACTACCAAAGATCAGATTAATTTTTATGGTCCTGCTGTGATGATTTCGAATTTTACCGAAGCTACAAAGCATAAATTGTTTGTAGATATGGGCTTGGGAGTGATTTCGTATACAACCAAAACGGCAGATGTAAAAGGTACGGGATCTAACCTTGGTGCAGAAATTAATGTGGGATACCAATATGAGCTTACTAAAAATATTTTAATAGGTCCGAAACTGGGGCTTACAGCCGGAACATTGAACAAAATGAAGATGAACGGAGTAACCTACGAGTTTGGGGAAGACCAAAAAGAAGGTTTGGCAAGAGTTTCTTTAAGTGCAGCCGCTTCATTCCGTTTTTAAGTTTTATCTTTGCAAAAATTAAAAAAATGAGCAAACCGATAACTGAATTCATAGAAAAGTATTATCTGCACTTCAACGCAGCTGCATTGGTAGATGCTTCTAAAGGATATGTTGCGCACCTTAAGGATGGCGGAAAAATGATGATTACTTTGGCAGGGGCAATGTCTACTGCAGAGTTGGGGAAAATTCTTGCTGAAATGATCCGTCAAGGGAAAGTAGATTTTATCTCTTGTACAGGTGCGAATCTTGAAGAAGATCTAATGAACCTTGTGGCGCATTCTCACTACGAAAGGGTGCCTCATTACAGAGATTTGACGGCTCAGGATGAGTGGGATCTTTTGGAAAGAGGGCTGAACAGAGTTACAGATACTTGTATCCCTGAAGAAGAGGCTTTCAGAAGATTGCAGAAACACATCGTTGAGATCTGGAAAGATGCTGAAGCTAAAGGAGAAAGATATTTCCCTCACGAATTTATGTACAAAATGATCCTTTCTGGAGTATTGGAACAGTATTACGAAATTCCAAGAGAAAATTCTTGGATGATCGCTGCTGCAGAAGCTAATTTGCCAATCGTGGTTCCGGGATGGGAAGATTCTACAATGGGTAACATCTTCGCTTCTTACTGTATTAAAGGTGAGTTGAAGGCTACTACAATGAAATCAGGGATCGAATATATGACGTATTTGGCAGATTGGTATACTAAAAACTCGGCAGGAAAAGGAGTTGGATTCTTCCAAATTGGTGGAGGTATCGCAGGAGATTTCCCAATCTGTGTTGTACCGATGTTGTATCAGGATATGGAAATGCATGACATTCCGTTCTGGTCTTATTTCTGTCAGATTTCAGATTCTACAACGTCTTACGGTTCTTATTCAGGAGCTGTTCCAAACGAGAAAATCACTTGGGGTAAACTGGATATTACTACACCGAAATTTATCGTTGAAAGTGATGCAACTATCTGTGCACCATTAATGTTCTCTTACATCTTAGAAAACGCATAATAGGCTGGAAGACGGAGGTCTGAAGCTTGAAGATATACAAACGCTCCAAATTTTGGGGCGTTTTTTTGTTTTTATTAAACACGAATAGCACTAATCTTTTAACAAATAAGCACAAACATCTGCTTCATCAGAAAAATCTGCGAGAGAAAAATGTGTTATTTATGTTTAAAACTAATCCATAGAATTAATCAACACAAAATATCGATATGCCAAAACTCCCTTTTGAAGTTTAGTCAGGCTATTCGGATCTTTATCACTCAGTTTCGGTAATAATGCTTTATTGACTGTGTTCAAAAAGCTAAAAAATGACTTTTTCATAATGTATATTTTAGTGATGTTAAATGAAAGTTCAAAAATTGTGCGAAATCGAATAGGAAGTCAGAAATTGGTTTGTTGATAAACTATTCCTATTTCTAAAAAAGAAAAATTGCCCATCCAAAGACAGGCAATTTTTAACACTAACAAAGATTAAAAAATTTATTATTTTCTATTAAGGATTTCCGTACATATTAGATTCTCCACCGTCGATGGCAATCACTTGTCCGGAAACATAACCATTTTCGTCACTTAAAAGATAAGCCACCAAATGACCAACATCCATTGGATCTCCCAATCTTCTTGTTGGGTTTCTCGATGCATATTCTTTTTCAGCAGCTTTAGGATCTGCAGGATTTACCTGATTAAAAGCTTCCGCAACCATTGGCGTCAAAATTGCTCCAGGTGCAATTGCATTCGTTAAAATATTATCTTTTCCGTATTCTAAGGCTGCATTTTTTGTCATTCCGGCTACGGCGTGTTTAGTTGCCACGTAGGCTGTTTGATTTAAAACTCCTCTTATTCCTCCAACAGAAGCAACATTCACAATTCTTCCGCCGCCATTTTTCTGTAATTCAGGGATTACGTATTTCATTCCGTAATAAACTCCCAACAAATTAATATCAATTACCTTTTTGAAAACATTAATGTCATAATCAATCATTGGAGCTTGCTTTCCTTCAATTCCAGCATTGTTGTATAATCCGTCCACTTTCCCGAATTCTTTTACGGTTTCATCCACATAATTTTTCACATTTTCTTCAACAGAAACATCAGCTGTTACTGTTAAAAATTTACTTTCAGGATATTTTGATTGTAGATCGGCCTTTGCCTTATCTAATGCTTCACCATTATAATCTACTAAGGTTAAATCGGCTCCTTTAGAAGCTAATACATCTGCTGCAGCCAAGCCAAGACCCATTGCTGCTCCTGTTACAATAATTACTTTCCCTTTTAAATTTGCCATAATTTTATTTGAATTTGATTTATATAAAGTTACCGCTTAAAAATTTTTGTGGTATTGATGTATGATAAGAAAATAGGAATTCAATGGCTGGAAGAGGGAAGTTTGAGGATGGAAATTTACAATCTTATGTACATTTAATAAAGAAATATAATGAAGGATCGTGGCTTCCAATTTCTCTCTTCCAGCAATTTTTTTACATTCTAAAAATTATCTCTATCTTTATTCTATTGAGATTGTAGTATGGACGAAATTTTCAAAAAACAGGTCTGGGAAATTACCAAATTGGTTCCCAAAGGTAAAGTCACAAGTTATGGAGCGATTGCCAAAGCCGTTGGTTATCCTAATCATTCGCGTCACGTTGGAAAAGCGATGGGAGGGTGCCCGAAAGATGTTCCGGCGCATCGTGTGATTTCCAGTTCGGGAACTTTGTCGGTGCCCGAATTTCAGAAAAAACTGGAAGCTGAAGGAATTGTGGTGGAAAATTTTAGAATTAAAAATTTCAAAAAACTATTTTGGGATCCTCTTATTGAACTTTGATAGCCTTGCTTTTATCCTTTTTGAATTTGAATTTTCCTCAATTTTTATATCATTTTTTTCGAAAAGCATTTTAATATAGCCAATTAAAGCCGGAATCAAAATGGTGACAAACAAACTGCAGACTCCCAATACCCAAATTGGAGTGTCATCTCTTTTTCCGTCAAAATATTCCCAGATCACCCAAGACATCGCAACGATAAATCCAAGCATGGCTGCGGGAAATAAAATATACATCACAAACCCGATCACGGTTTTCCAGATAAAGGAAATATCACGTCCAAAGGCGTAGAGCGTAATTCCGAGTATGGCAAATGAAAAAATGATGAAGAAAATTAAAACTATGAAAGTCGTTGTTTTATCTTCCCAAAAGCTGAGGTTTTTAACTTGTTGATCACCGTTTTTATATGAAACTTTTAAGATCGTTCCAATTGCGATCGGATCACTTGAACCGTAATTTAAAGGTAAAACAAGCGTTTTATTCTGATCATTTTTAAACTCTACCACCGCTTTTTTAGTATCATTAAGTGTTTGGTGAGAAATTACTTTAGCTTCATAATTTTTCTCGAATAAAGAAGCGTACACAGACGATCCTACTAATCCTGAAAGCCAGAAAAAGAATAATGAAATGATCCAAACAATCAATCCAGAAAACAAAAGGTTTTTAAAAGAAAAATTGGGATTCTCTTTTTTTCTGACGTAAAGAACAATCAGAATGAATAAAGTAAAAATTAGAGCATACATGGTTGATTGTTTTTAGATTTATTTTTTCATTTTTTGAGCTTCTTTTAGAAAGTTTACTACTTGTTTTTGATTAAACAACGTAAAAATTGCTGTGAAAAATAAAATCACAAGATAGGTAAGTGCTATTTTTAATTTTTCAGTTTCCAGAAAAGCAGAGAAGAAAACAATGGGCATTAAGACCAAGATCGATAAGCCGTATGTCATGATGATATATTGAGCAATTCCTTTTAAAAAAGGAACTTTGCGAACCATACTATAAATAATGAAAAGCCCGATCGTAATCACCGGAAAGCCAATGGCCATGCTTCCCCAAAACTTTCTTGAGTTTACAAATTCTCCTAAAATACCTAAATCAATGGTCATATTTCATTTGTTTTTATAATTCAACGCCGTTATATTCTATTTCCTGTTCAGAAAATTTCAGCATTTCCATTTTCTGATACCTCATCATTTTAGCAAAGATCATATCCGGAAAAACCTGAATTCCTGTATTGTATAAATTTACCGAGTCATTAAAATATTCTCTTCGGTCTGAGATCATATCTTCAAGATTACTTAGTCTTTTTTGCAATTCAAGAAACGATTGAGAGGCTTTAATTTGTGGATAACTTTCCACCGTTACGAAAAAAGATTTTATTTTACCCTCAATAGCGCCTGCAATTTTCACCTTTTCATTGGTCTTTTCAGATTGATTGTATTGGCTTCTCAATGCTGTCAATTCTTTGAGAACGGTATTTTCATTTAAAGCCGTCGCTTTTACCACACGAACAAGATTCGGAACCTCATCGGCTCTCTGTTTTAAAATCACATCAATATTTGAAAAGGCTTTATCAACATTATTTCTCAGGATCACGATCTGGTTGTAAGATTTAACCAAAAACGTGACGACCGCAACAATAACAATGATAAAAATAAGGATCGGTATAAGCATTTTTACAATTAAATTTTATTTAAAAAGATAATTAATCATATCTAAAGGATTTTTAGAAAACCTTTCTTTTAGTTTGATGGATTCAAAAGTGAGTTTGCTTCCGTCAGCTTTCATCGGGGTGATAAAAATAAACGCTGAAATCAGGGCAATACAAAGCAAAGTGGTTACAGCGCGAAGTTTTAAAGGTCGCCATTTATTAGCAAAATTTACAATTTTCAGAGGTGCCATTCCGAAAAGTTTTTTCGTTTCGTCATATCTGAAAATAGTGTTTGCGCCTTCATAAAAAGCTTGCCCGATCATCAGTATTTCTGTTTTTTCATCTAAAATATATTCCCGGTAACGACGGCTTCCGGTTTCGGTTTCAAAACTGGGCGAAAAATTAATCCATTCCAGTTTTTCTGTCTGAATTTCAATACTTCCGGAATCATCCTGCAAAAGAAAATTTTTAGCATTAATTTCTCTTTTTATTTCTCTGTACGATTTGTCGGTTCTTCCGTCATCATCGGTTTTTTCGGTTATTTCATCGATGGTATAAATATAGGCAACACATTGGGTGGAAGTATGGGGTGAAACGGCTATTGTAATAGCTTTTGCCTTTCCGCAGATTTCTGCTAGACCCATGGCGACACTTTTAATTTTTGAGGTCGAGAGATTTCGTTGATAAAAATAAAAACGGTTTTTATTACTCGGAAGAATAGAAGTGATGATGGCTAAAAATATGATTATAAAAATAGAGTAAACTCCAAGGAAAATAAAGCATATAAAGATGAGAAATACTCCTAATCCTGATAAAGCGACTTTCCAAAGCGATTTTTTCTCCTTTTTGGCTTCTCTGAAACTATTAAGAATTCCCTGAATACCGTGCCTGATAAAGGCAATAATTCCCAAGACGAAAACCGAAACGAAAAGTCCAATAAAAATATATCCTGACTGCTTCGGAAATAGAAAAAATCCCAAAGCAATAATTAAAGGATCGATAATAAATAGAATCCACGAGGGTTTTAATTGTAAATTAAAAAGCCCTGTAAGAATAAGCGTATGAAAAAGTGCGATTCCTAATCCGAAAAGCATTAGAAAAGGCAACATCTGAATATCTATTTCAAACATTTGCAACTGGTGTTTCTACAAATGTAATATTTAAAATGATATAATGAAAGGCTTAAAATTTTATAAAGGGAAAGGTTTCGGCGCGGCTGAAAGCCGCGCCGAAACCTAAATACTTGAAAATTATTTTTATTTTAATAATGATTCCACTGCTTTTACCACATC
>DKLU01000071.1 GCA_002455915.1 Chryseobacterium sp. UBA6632 | reverse complement strand
TTTCAAACTCTTTTACTTCAGCTTCAGAAAGATCTTTACGAAGCCAGAACAATAAATAATGAAAGTACACTTTTTTCTTTTTTATAGGGTTAAACATCGGTAAAGCAGATCCAAATACGCTTCCTGAGATCAGCAGCAACGCCGAAGCCTGCACAGATCGGAATAAAAATTTTCTTCTTTCCATTGTATATTATTTTTAATTAAAATCTATTCTGTATTTTAAAACAAATTGCCATTTTCTATCTGAAACCACGGCATTATTGGAAGGATCAGCCGTATAAACAGGTCTGTTTTGAGCATCGAAGGACAGTCGGGAAGACATTCCGTTCATCAATAATGAAATTCCTGCATCGTAGATGATGGCATTGTCATGAAGACCTTTCAAATCAGACAACTGCATACTTACCGCAGGCTGAAGCTGAAGATTCTTTTTTTCTTTATTTAAATAAGGAAGCGTTCCTCCCAATTGAACGTAATAGGTATTTCCTGTTCCGATCACGGGCATTGCATTTCCGGCGCCATTCAGACTTGCCAGCGAAGCATCTACAGAAGTTGCAGGATTGTTGGTTCCTACATATCGAACATAATTCGGGCCGTAATCGTTGTGCATTGCCATTCCGTAAGCACTTATTGAAGTTCCTTTTTCTTTGTTTAAAGGAGCATCATAGAATAAATCCACCGCGAAGTTTTTCATATCGTCATTCACTGTATTTTTATCTGCATCTAAGTGCCACATCGCATCATGAATATAATCGAAACCAGCCCCCAAACTCAATACATTCTTTTTTCCGACATACGTTCCGGAGTTGAAAGGTGTTGAAATATTTTCTTTATCTAAAAAAGCATACCTGAAATATCCTGAAAAGTCTTTGTGAGGTGCATTTTTACTGAAAGTCGCCACATTCAATTTAGGATCAGCGGTCGCCATTGTGTAAGGATCTGCCACCACCAAACGGTAATCAAATCTTCCTAACTGACCTTTGATATAAGCGCCCAATTCTCTCACCGTATAATCGGTTGCTCCCGCATTAGAAGTCGCGTACGCTGGTAAATCATATAACAACGTATTCAAAGGCCCTGTGGTAAACCTTGACAATCCTCTCCATGTAGAGCGCCCCGCCCCGAAAGCTATTTTATCACTGAAAGAATATTCTGCGTAAGCATCCAAAAGATCAAAATAATTGCTACCTTTTGCATTTACGTTCACATTCGTTGTTCCTCCCTGTAATACAAACATTAACTTTTCGGTTGGTTTGTACGTCATTTTTACCCTTACTCTTCGTAATGAAAGGTCTGAAGCACTGGATTCCGCCTGATTATTAATCATACTTCCCGGATTCAGCTGTGTGTATCTCGCCCAAAGCTCTGCGTACCCGCTAAATGAAATATAACGAGAATGTTTATCATTAAGATAATGCGTAAGCCCCGGATTGTTAAAATCGTTCTTTTTCTGCGCTTCTACTTTTGAGTATAAACTCATTAATGAAACTAAAATAAGTCCGATTTTAAAAGATTTTTTATTCATGATATTTTCTTTATTCTTACTCTTTATTGTTGATTTCAACGGGACAAAATTAGGCTGGAAAAACAAGGAAGGTCGTTAGAAAACTATTAGAAAATCTTTAGAAATTTATTATAAACCACAGGAGCATAGTCTGTAAAAGGAAAATATGAGATACCTTTGTATAGGATTTAAAGAACAACTGAGAATCAAACCTTTGGCTGTTTTTATTTTAAATAATTAATCTTTATAATTTGTTCTAAATTATTTCTGCATGAACGTTTTAATCATAGAAGATAATATCCGCGTTTCCAGTCTTTTGAAGAGAGGTCTGGAAAGTCAGGGCTATCAGATTTATATTTCTGAAGACGCTGAAGATGCCCTGGTGATGGTAGATAAAATTGTTTTTGATCTCGTGATTACCGACATTATGCTTCCGAATATGAACGGCATTGAACTCAGCAGGATCATCAAGCAAAAAAATCCCGATCTGCCGATTATTATGCTGACGGCCTTGGGAACTATTGATGAAAAAATTGAAGGTTTTGATGCCGGTGCTGATGATTATATGGTGAAGCCTTTTGAAATCAGAGAATTATATGCCCGAATAAAAGCTGTTTTATTAAGAAAATCATCTTCGCCAAAGAAAAACGAAGTATCAAACAGTATTGAATATCAAAATCTTACCGTAAATAAAAACACCAGTCGTGTTTTCAGAAACGGAAAAGAAATTAATCTCACCCCGAAAGAATTTAAGCTCTTGGTTTTCTTGATAAGCAATGCAGAAAGGGTGCTGAGCCGCGAGGAGATTGCCGAAAATGTCTGGGGAAATCATTTTGACACAGGAACCAATTATATTGATGTTTATATTGCTTATTTACGCAAGAAAATCGATAAAGATTTTGATGAAAAGCTCATTCACACCAAACCCGGAATGGGATTCATTTTTAAACACGAACAATGAAAATAGCAACCAGAACAGCCCTCAATTACGCCATTCTTACCGCAGGAATTTTATTTGTATTTGCCTATGTGCTTTATTTTGTCTCTGAGAAAAACCGTGAGGATGAATTTAATGATCGTTTGGCCTACAAAATTACCTGGAGATCAGAATTTATATTTGATGCCAATATTAACGATGCTAAAATACGCGAACTTCACCAACGTAATAAAAAAATACTAAATGAAGCAGACATCAGCGTTTATGACAGTAAAAAAGAATTAATCTTTACAGACATCGAGCCTTCATCCAAAAATCAGGATTATTTAAATAAACTCATTAAAACAAAAAAAAATAAAATAACGTGGCAACGTCGTGACCGCCAATATATGGCCTTCAGGTATGAATTTAATAATGAAAATTTTTACATCATAGGAAGCGCCATTGATGTAACGGGAAAAGCTCATATTGAAGAATTTAAAAAAGATATTATTATCGTTTATATTGTTTCTATCGTTATTATCTTTATTATTGGTTTCCTTTTTTCGTATTATACACTCAAGCCTTTAAAGGATATCATTCTTCAGATTCGGGACATTTCGGAACACAACCTCAACAAAAGATTGGTAGTTCCCAAGGCAAAAGATGAAATTTATGAGCTCACCGAAACTTTTAATTCAACCTTTAACCGTTTAGAAAAATCATTTAATAATCACAGACAATTTGTAACAACAATTTCACATGAATTCCGGACACCGCTTTCCACTTTAATCGCTGAGCTTGAGCTCGCTAAAGAACTGAATGTAACCTTAGACGATTATAAAATATCCATTGATAATGCTTTACAAGATGCGACTCATGCGTCACAGCTTTCTTCGGCTTTGCTGGATTTTGCAAGAGCGAGTTATGATGTTTCGCAGATCAGCTTTGTAGATCTCCGTCTGGATGAAGTTTTGGCAGATGCAAAAGTGGCTTTACTGCAGAAAAATCCGAATTACAGAATCGGAATTAATTATATGGACAGTTGGGCAGATAAAGACGAAAGCAATTATGATTTCCACGGAAATCCTTATCTGCTGCAGATTGCATTTTTAAATTTAATGGAAAATGCCTGCAAATATTCTTCAGATAAATACTGTTCGGTAGAAATTGAAGTACAGAACAACAATCTTGAAATCCGCTTTATCGATCATGGAATAGGGATTTCAGAAGAAGATCAAGCAAAAATATTTGATCTTTTCTATCGCGGAAGCAATAAAAGCTACGAAAAAGGAAACGGTATTGGCTTATCAATTGTCAAGAGAATTATCGAAATGCATCAGGGCAAACTTTCGCTGCAATCTGAACCGGAAAAAGGAAGTATTTTCAGAATAAAATTCTGTTCACAAAATAAAAAAGCAGTCTAAAATCAGACTGCTTTCTATTTTTTCTTATGCTTTTAACCATTCTGATTTGGAAAGATAATTTTGATCAGGATAATAAATAAAAAGGCAATTTCTTCCTTTTATTGTATTAATGATCGGTTGTGTAAGATCTCTCGGAACCGCCGGGCATCCCCAACTTCTCCCGATTCTTTTGTGCATTGCTGCAAACTCATCACTTACATAATCTGCGCCATGCATTACAATGGCTCTTTTGTACGCGGCATCGTTAAAACCTTTGTCCATACCCAGCAATCTCAGAGAATATCCGTTGTCACCGTTATACGTAGCATCTGTGATATAAAATCCTAAACTACTTTGCAGGGAGCTGTTGGTATTCGAGAAGTTGGTGGCAAATTCTTCACCCGTGTTTTTTCCGTGGGCAACGAGTGAATTAAACAATACCTTTTTTTCTTCAGTGTCAATTACCCAAAGTCTTTTTGTATTCGAAGACATAGAAAAATCGCATACCGTAAGTAAATGCGAATCCTGATTAAGCAAACCAGCTTTCTTCAAATTCTCAAAACCAGTTAAGGCTTTGAAGAAAACTTCTTCGTTAAGTTCGTGTCCTGCTTCAAATGCAATAGATTTGTACAATTCTTCTGAGGAAGATACCGCATTGGCAGTCTTCTCAGATTTCGTGTCGGCTACTCTTTCAATTTTTTTTGTACTGATTTCATTCCTTACAATCGCCGTTCTTGGAGACAGATAGAATGAAGTAGTTACTACGTAAACAATACCTAATAAGCTATAAAATCCTTTCATTCAATATTATGTTAAATCCAATTGAGTGGGACAAATTTATAAAAACATAATTATCAAGGCATTATAACTCCACAAAGTTTAACTGAATTTAAGAAACTTTAACTTCCTAATTTTGTGATTTAAAACCCTATTATTTCGCAGAATCTCCCACAAATTCAAGGCTGATAGAATTCATACAATAGCGCAGTCCTGTAGGTTTCGGACCATCATCAAACACGTGTCCCAAGTGCGAATCGCATCTTTTACAGAGCACCTCTACTCTTTCCATTCCGTACGCGGTATCTCTTTTATAATATACACCTTCTTTATCGGCTTCAAAAAAACTTGGCCATCCGCAACTGCTTGAAAATTTTGAATCGGAACGGAATAAATGATTGCCACAAACTGCACAATAATAATCGCCCAATTCATCAAAATCATTATATTTTCCTGTAAAAGCTCGTTCTGTTGCCGCTTCTCTTGAGATTGCGTATAAATCCTGAGCTAAGATTTTTTTCCATTCTTCATTGGGAATATCAAGTTTCGCGGTATCTGTTCTGGAATAGTATGGATTGTTTTTTGCTTGGTTTTCCATAGAATTATTTTAAATATTTTTGATAATAAGATTGAAAATTAAACGATAAGTTCACAACCAAATTTAGTAAATTTGAGCATATGAATGATGAAGCAAAAAGAAAACAGTTAAGAAAATATAAAGCCTTCGCCACCGGATTATTTCTGCTGATGGCTGCCTTGTTTATTATAACAACCATTCTTCAGAAAACCAACGATTCTCATTGGGTGGGCTATGTGCGGGCATTCTCCGAAGCTGCAATGGTCGGAGCTTTAGCCGATTGGTTTGCGGTGACAGCCTTGTTCCGTCATCCTCTTGGATTACCGATTCCGCACACGAATCTCATTGAAAACAGCAAACAAAAACTCGGCGATAATCTGGGAAGTTTTGTGGTTAGTAATTTTCTTTCCCCGCAGAATATCAGACCTTATATTCAGAAGTTAAAAATTTCAGGTTTTGTAGGAGAATGGCTTGGGAAAGAGAAAAATCAGGAAGTTTTGATTAAAAATATTTCGGATATTGTTTTAGATATTTTAAATAAGCTTGATGATTCTACAGTAAGTCAGTTCATCAGCAAAAAAGTCTCTGAAATGACGGATGATATTAAACTGAATAAAATTGTCGGCAACGGAATTCATTATATTTTAGAGAAAAACGATCATCAAAGAATTATTACCAATCTTTCATCACAGATCAAAAATTATATTATTGAAAATGATGAAATGATCCAAAAACGTGTAAAAGAAGGAAGTTATTCTTTCATTCCATCTTTTGTTGACAATAAAATAGCAGATAAAATAGCCAGCGGGCTATCTGATTTTTTCAAAGAAATTGAAGAA
>DKLU01000221.1 GCA_002455915.1 Chryseobacterium sp. UBA6632 | reverse complement strand
GAATTTTTATTGACTAATTTTGCCGAAAAGGAAACTTTTTTTCCATCTGGAATATATTTACCGATCTGTGCATCAAGAAGTTTCACAGATTCCTGCGCCATCTCTACCAAAGGTTGCTGCACGTAATCGATTTCTGTAGGGAAAAGTTTGTAAGCTTCCGTTTCATCAAATGCAATTACGGAAACATCCTGAGGAACTTTGATATTATTTTTGTTTAAATAGCTTAAACCTGCAACCGCAAGTTTGTTACTTGAAAAATAAATAGCCGTTTTCTTCTGAATATCTTTTAAATTTTCAGAAAGTTCATGATGAATATCTTCTGTGATATTATGAATTCCGATTAAAACTTTTTTGTATTTAACCAAAGAAGATGAAATTTGCTTATCAAATCCTTCCTGTCTGTCAAGTAGATGTGGGAGTTTGGTATCATAACCCACATAAATAATCTCTTCAAAGCTTTTCTCAATCAGATATTCACAGATGTATTCTGAAATCTCGGAATTATTAATCATTACTCCGGGAATCGCCACATTTTTTAAGTATCGGTCGATGGTTACCACCGGATATTCTTCTTTAATCAACTTTTTAATCGCATCATCCGAATCTACAACAGGCGCTACAATCATCCCATCAACCTGTTGTTCGGAAAAAAGCTCGGTCAGTTTTTTAAACTTTTCAGGGTTTTCATCAGAACTTCCGATAAGAAGCGTGTAGCCCAATTTCATGGCTTCATCTTCTATATTTCTGGCGATATTTGAATAAAAATCATTAGAAATATCGGCAACGATAAGTCCAATTAATTTACTCTTATTGGTCTTTAAACTTTTGGCAATTTTATTAGGCGTATAGTTAATCGTTTCAGCTACGTCAAGGATTTTTTTCTTTGTTGCTTCACTGATTCTGCTTCCTTCTTTTCGGTTTAAAACATAGGAAACAGTTGCCACAGATACCCCGGCAATTTTCGCAATGTCTTTAATGGAAGCTCTTTTCATAGAAACTATTTTACGTTACAAAAGTATTCTATAAAACAATTACAATACAATACCCTCTTTTTTTTGGTCAGTTAAAAAATTATTGTATTTTCGCGACTTTTTGAAAAACAGCAAGAATTAAATTTAAAACACTATTAATCAATATTTTAAATGTATGTAATTTGCTTACTATTAATTTAATGTTAAGCAAATATAAACTGTCAGATTATATTTAAGCTAAATTTGGTTAAACGTTTATTCAAATAAAATGTAAAAAAAATTCAAACTTATCCTTATTCTATGATTTAAAATATCAAAAAACTGATAATTTTGATTCAACTATAATTAATTTAATGGAGATAAATGAAATTCTTGATTCTATTTATAAACTACCTGCTTCGTCAAAAGAAAATCTGCAGCAATACATTACTGAAGTTTCTCATCCTAAATCATTTTGCCTGATGGAAGCTGAAAAGGTGGTTCCTTATGTTTACTTTATTAAAAAAGGAATTGTACGGGCGTATGCATCGCGAGAAGAAAATGATATTACGTTTTGGTTTGGCAATGAAGGTGAAACTGTAGTTTCGATGAAAAGTTATGTGGAAAATAAACCAGGATATGAAAATATTGAACTTTTAGAAGATTGCGAGTTTTATAAATTGGAAACTGAAAATTTACGAAAATTATTCAACGAAGATATTCACATTGCCAATTGGGGAAGAAAATTTGCGGAAAGAGAACTGGTAAAAACGGAAGAATTGATTATTTCAAGACAGTTCAAAACTTCTTTAGAGCGATATAAAGATTTGATGCGCGACAAGCCAAGCCTTTTGAGAAGAGTTCAGTTGGGTCATATTGCTTCTTATTTGGGAATTACGCAGGTGAGCTTGAGTAGAATTCGGGCGGAGATGAAGTGAGCTTTGTGTGTTTGAGAGTATTAGGGTGTTAGAGTTGAAGTGTGTTTTTCTGCAAAAAATAATTCATTTTTTAACAATTGTAAAATTTTCTACGCTCCTAAATTCGGAACTTTGCGCGAGAAATTTATAAAAAATGAATTGGATTATCTTAATTATCGCAGGATTATTTGAAGTGGCATTTGCCTCATGTTTAGGAAAAGTAAAAGAAACTTCTGGAAACATTATGTATTTATGGTTTGCGGGGTTTCTTATTTCTTTAACGGTAAGTATGTTATTGTTAATCAAAGCGACACAAACTTTACCTATCGGAACCGCTTATGCAGTCTGGACCGGGATTGGCGCTGTCGGAACCGTTTTAATGGGTATTTTTTTCTTTAAAGACCCGGTAAGTTTCTGGAGAATATTTTTCATCATAACATTAGTAGGATCTGTAATTGGATTAAAATTTGTTTCTCACTAAGTAAAGAATTATTAATTTTTCATATCTTAGTGAAAATTTTTAAGTTATGAAAAAAGCTTTATTATTACTACTAACGGGAGGTTTATTATCTGCACAAACCTCAGATTTGCTCTCTTACAATTGGTACATGACCAAAATGGTAACTAACAGCGGACAGACAACGAATGCACCTGCTAAAGATGGCCCGATTCCAGCCTCAACTTTTGTAGCAAACGGAGGTACAAGTTTTACTTTTAGTTCAAATTATGTGAACACTTCTACCTTGGGTTTCAATACCATGTCTGGAAGTACTTACATCACCAAATCTTCGGGAGGCTGTACTTCAACAGTTTATAACGGTACAAATGCAACTGCGGTAATTGATTATGATCAAAAAAACTGTAATCTTTACAATGATGGAACCAATGGAGCATTTTACCATTATGAAATTCAAACGAATGGAAATACAAAGACATTGATTATGACAGCTCCTTTAGGTGATAAGTTTTATTATGATGGTGTTGCAATTGGTGTATTGGGAACAAGCGAAACGGCTTCTAAAAACAAAACTTTCTCGGCTTATCCTAATCCTGTAAAAGAGGAATTAACCATTGATAATGTTTCTAAAAACTTATCTATAAAAATCTATGATTTCTCAGGGAAATTAGTTCAAGAAGGTAAAACGACTGATGGTAAAACTAAAATTAACACCAATGATTTACCAAAAGGGCAATATATTTTGTCTGTAGAAAATCATAAAGGGCAAACTTTTATTAAAAATTAAAAGTTATAAACCTAGAAAGACTTCCTAAATACCTTTATACTTCTTGGGAAGTTTTTCTAGGTTAAATTAAACTTCCTTAACTATCATTTTCAACCGATTAAAAAATACACTTAATAATTCATCAATTTCATAAAAGAAAAATCAGGCTGACGCATTTCAATTTCATTTTCGCTGGAAGCTTTCTGAGCTTCAGAAACATATACAAACATTTGCTGTTCATAGTTTTGAATCGCTTCATCAATGGTTTTAAAATTATCATTTGTGAGATTTTCAGATAAAATTAAAGCATCTAACAATCCTGTATTCACGCCTTGTCCGGCAAATGGAGGCATTAAATGTGCGGCATCACCAATTAAAGTTATAGGTAAAGCACGATCCTGTTTCCACGAAGTTTCTAATGGAAGTTTTCTTGTTGGCAGTCCTACAAAAAAATGAGTTGAGCGAATTAAATCTTTATAAATCTCATCCCAATCTGAAAATTTATTTAGCAAAAAGGCTGTTATTTCCTGTGAATTTTGAAAATCAAATTCTATTTCAGACTTTTTTAAAATAATGCCATACGTTAAAGAACCATTATTAAGAGGATTCGCAACAATTAATACACCTTTATTGGCAGCCATTAATCTTCTACCATCACATAATTTAAAAAATTCCGGGCAGTTGATTTCTGGTCGCTCCACATCTCCCTGAATAATAATTGTTCCTGTTTCTTCCACTTGCGCATTGGTAACATAATTTCTGACTTTTGACATTCCGCCGTTAGCAACAATCACAAAATCAGTTAATTCCGTTTTATTATGTTCAAATTCTAATTGCCATTTATTGTTAATAGGTTGAATATCAATTAATTTTCTATCCCAAATTACGGTTCCTTCATTTAAACTATTCAATAAAATCATTCTCAGATCGTTCCTGTTAATTTCAGGATTATCAAATTGATTTTCAACTGAAACTTCAATTGTTGATAAAATATCGCCTTTTTCGTCCGCCATATTAATGCCCATTGGCAAAGCAATTTCATAATATTTTTCAAGCAAGCCAGCTTTTTTCATTGCAATCTGCCCTGAATCTTTATGCAAATCTAACGTTCCGCCCCAAATTCGGGTTTCCGCATTTATATCTCGTTCAAAAACAGTTACATCTGTTCCATTTTGCTGTAATAATCTTGCCATTGTTAATCCCACTGGTCCGGCTCCAATGATGGCTACTTTTTTATCTTTCAGTATATTGTTCATCTTCTAAAATTTGAAAACAAAATTCTGAAAAACAGCTGCTTTAGGATTGTATAAATGCGACAAATTCACGGTTTGGAATTTTTTCAATCTTTGCTTTTCTGGCAAATACACCGGGCGTTGTTCCGCTGTATTTTTTAAATTCCCGATTTAAATGTGCCTGATCGGTGTATCCTAACTCAATAGCTAATTCTGCAAGATTAGAATCGGGCTGGCTCCACAGGATATTTCTAGCTTTCTCAAAACGAATCAATCCGGAAACATCTTTCACCGTATATCCGGAAGATTGCTTGAACTTCCTTTCTAATGTACGAATTGTTGTATGTGCTGAATCGGCAATCTGACTTACGGGAATATTTCCGTTCGCCTTTCTCATTGCTATTCCAGCTTTATAAATAAGACTATCGGTTGACATTTCAAGATTTAAAAAATAGTCTTTAATAAGATCTATCGCTTCCTGAATCTGGTTTTTATTAATAAAATTCTGCAACGAAGGTTGAAGTTTTGCAATAGGATGTTCAAATGTATCGACTCCGTTTTTGTTAGAATCTAAATTAAGCAAATCAAAAACCGTCCACGGAAAGCATCTTATAGCAAGAATTTGCAACCTTTTTCTTGTATAAAAATGAGCAGGATGATTAAGCAAACCTACCAAAAATGGAGATGGTAACGATTGTAAATTTCCATTTTGAAGGATCTGAAGTTCCTCACCGAAATAAAAAATCACCTCAACAAAACCAT
>DKLU01000485.1 GCA_002455915.1 Chryseobacterium sp. UBA6632 | reverse complement strand
AATCCAAAACCATAGGAAGATGTCGGTGCCCGTAAATGAAATAATCGATTTTCCCTGTTTTCAGCTTTTCTTTCGAATAAATAATCAAAAACTCTTTGTCTTCGCCCAAAAATTCTTTGTCTTCGTCTCCTGAAATCATTTTATTTTTCTGAGACATATATAAAGCGATCTTCATGGCAATATCCGGATGAATCCATTTAAAAAACCACTGCGCAACAGGATTTGTAAAGACTTTTTTCATTCTTTTATATCCTTTATCACCAGGCCCCAAACCATCACCGTGAGCCAGCAAAAACTGCTTTCCGCCCATTTCGAAATATTGCTTTTTGTAGAAAACCGTGCATCCGATTTCGTCTTCAAGATAATCTTTCATCCAAAGGTCATGGTTTCCTACGAAAAAATAAACGTGAATTCCGCGATCTTTCAGTTCAGCAATTTTACCTAAAACACGAACATAACCTTTGGGAATTACATGTTTCCATTCATGCCAGAAATCAAACAGATCACCCATTAAAAACAAGACCTGAGCATCATGTTTTATCTCATCCATCCAACGGATAAAGCGTTCTTCACGCACTTTACTTTCCTTCGGATTGGGCGCACCAAAATGCTGATCTGAAGCAAAATATACTTTTTTTCCAGGTTCTAGATTAATGATCGTTTTTAACACCGTCTGAGTTTTTCTAAATTACTGATTATCTTCTGCAAACCACTCTCCGTAGGAGTTTTCAGTTTCGTGAAGTTTAAGATAAGCCAAAGAAATTCCTTCCGGAAGCCTTGATTTTATTTTTGAAGCAATAGCATACAACATATTTTCACATGTTGGCTGGAAGGTACAATAAATCACTTTATGCCCCTGCTCTTCAAGAGAATCTCCTAATATTTTGTGTGGCGAAAGTGCATTGATAAGCACTGCATGATCCCAAACATCTACAATTTCAGATTTCACGATCGTTTTAATATCACCGAAATCTACCACCATCCCGTTTTTGGGATCCTCCAAATCATTTATAGGCCTCCCTTTCACTGTTACAAACAGTTTATAGGAATGTCCATGCATATTTTTACATTTTCCGTCGTAATTATAAAGCACATGCGCCGTTTCGAATGTAAAAATTTTTGTAATACGTATCATAGTACAAAGATATGATAAAAGAGCTTACCAAAGAAAAAGCTTAAACTTCGATTAAGTTTTTACAACTTATCAAGCCAGTTACTTTCCAGTCGTTTTATTCTCTGTGTTTCTTTATCAATAAAAACCCAAAGCGTTAAAGAATCGACCACCAACTGATCTTTGCAATAAAACTCCACTTTTCTTGGCTGCCGAATCCCTTCCGGAGCTTTCGGGTAAGTTTTTACGGTAATTATGTCTCCTAAATAGACTTGCTTTTTATATTGAATATGATGATCGAGAAGCATCCAGATATCATTAGGAAAATCGGTTTTATGTTTTACAAAATCCCAATGTTCTCCTGCAATTTCTTCCATCCAATGAACATATTGAACGTTATTTACATGATTATTACTGTCAATATGATCTTCCGCTACCGTTATCTGCTTTTCAAAAATCAAACTCATATTCAAAGATAGCAACTTTATTTTTACTTAAACTTCAAGGATTTTTATTCAAAATCATTATATTTAGTTTCATAAAACACACAAATGATTTTAGATATTTTCTTTCCGAATCGTTGCCTTCACTGCAACCGAATTATTGAAGCTGACTTTCTTGTCTGCAATCTTTGTTATGAACAAATTCATTTCACTCATTTCGATTATTTTGAAAATAATTTTATCAAAGAAAAATGCAAATTACTATTTCCTGTAGAAAATACATTTGCCTTAATGCAGTTTCAAAAAGAAAATCTAAGCAGGAAAATTATTCATGAATTAAAATATAAAAGTCGCGAAAAAATTGGAAAAACTTTAGCCGAATGGACAATAGAAAATCTCAATTTTAAAAACGACAAACCAGATTTATTGGTTTCTGTTCCGCTTCATCCGAAAAAATTAAAAGAAAGGGGTTATAATCAATTGCATTTATTCACTGAAACATTGTCGAAGTTTTATGAAATTCCTTTCAGTCATGATTTAATAAAAAGAAATTATTACTCAAAAGCTCAGGCTTTAAAAGATAAAAAGCACCGACTGGAAACGGAAAACACGTTTTCAATTACTAAAAATATTACAGGAAAGCACGTTTTATTAATCGACGACGTTTTCACCACGGGGAATACTTTATCAACAATTGCCTGGGAAATTTTAAAATCGGGAGAAAATAAAGTAAGTGTTTTGGTGATGGCTGTTGATGAATAATTGTAAATAAAAAACCTCAATTTTAATAATTGAGGTTTAAAATTACTTCCAAATCATGATAATTATTTATCTATTTTTTTCATTCTGAAAGTTTCAAAATCATCTTTGTATTCAACAACTGCATTATTACCTCTCATTAAATCATTATTGTTTTGCGATTTATAATAAGTATTTAGAAAAGCAAGATATTGATTCATTGATTTAAAATTCATCGCCATATTATAATCAAAAGAAAACTGACCTGTATCGAAACTTTCGCCTTTTAAGTTTCTATTGTAACGCAGGAATTCCGGAGTGTTGTAATTAAAGAAAGTTACCCCTTTATCCGGCGACGGAAGTAAAAACGAAGAAAACTTCTGTTGCGACGGCAAATGACAGCTCATACATGAAGTCATCGGTAATCTTGGATAAGTTATAACCGTTCTTGATTTTTTTTCTTTATTCACAATTACGACTTTACCATTCAACATTACACTTCCGTCATTCGGACCGCTTAACCTTCCACCCCAACCCAGCGTTTCTCGGCTGTAATAAGGCGCATTATTATTAACCCAGGTTTGTTTTAATTTTACATTCTGTTTTTCTACCGATGCAAAATCTGTGGAAACATCCGGATCTAAACCCCACATTGCTCCCAACGGAACAAATTTATCCAGAATATTATTCGACTTAACATCTTTATCATAAACGAGAGTACTAAAAACCCAGCCCGTTTCGGGAGCCGCCTTAGAGTCTTTTACCACAACATCTATCTGAAATAAGCTTACATTTCGGTAACTGTATTTCGTTTGACCTTCCAACTGATTATAGAGTGTAAAAAGCGGAGCATCCTTCATCGCATCCCAATCGTTGCCATTCAATTCAGAGAAGGCAAACTTTACAATCACAGCTCCTTCTTTGAACTGACCTTTGTCTTTATTTAAATCAATACTAATAAAATTATTAATAGGTTGAGTACTTTTAAAATAAGACGAATCTATTTTTAGCGGAACATTTCCGTTTTTATCAAAAACCTCCCCGATCGTAAAAGCCGCCGTCGGATCATACATTACCAGCACAAACCCTTCCTGGTTTTTATCAACATGCTTAAAAGTTCCTTTCCCGTTAGGATTTCCGGGATAGGTACCCATAATAGGATCTCTTTGGCTTCCCATCCACGGCTCATGAAACCAACCTACTTCTTTAGCATTAAATTTATCTTTTTCATTAATCATTTTTGTAATGATGGGTGATGCATATTCTTTCATTTTAGACACATAAGTTTCCGCATTTTCTACTGTGATGGGTTGGTTAAATTCATTAATAAATTTAAATCCAACGCTTGGTTGTGTGCGGGGATAATCGGCATTAAGCTGAAAGAAAGCTTTTCGATCTTTAGGAATAGAATCGGAATGATTTTTAAAAGCTTGTTTTCTTACGAGATCATCTGGTATTTCTGATGTAGATTTCTTGTCGTTGGTACACGACCACAGGGTAATTGAGCCTATAATAAGGCTTAAGATTGATGTTTTCATGGAATTTTTGTTTTTTTCTGGTTATTATTATTGAATCAAAAAATTCAACAGTTAAATATACAAAAAACATTAAATATAATTCAACATATAATGAAAAATCATTAATATAATTTAACAATAAAAAAATTACATTCTATTTTTCAAAATAAAACTCACCAATCAATAAACATAAAAAAAGGCTATATTCAAGATGAATACAGCCTTTAACCGTTATATTAAAAATAAATTATCTCTGCAATTTTTCACCATAACTCAAATCTCCGGCATCACCCAAACCTGGGGTAATATATCCTTTTGAAGTTAAGCTTTCGTCGATGGCTCCTACCCAAATTTTCGCATTTGGATATGCTTTTTCAATTGTTTCAACCCCTTGCCTTGAAGCAATTGCAGCCACAATATGAAGTTGAGAAGGATTTCCGTTGGTTAATAAATCTTTGATGGCTTCAATTAAAGAAGCCCCCGTTGCCAACATCGGATCTCCAACAATTAGAGGTCTTCCTTCGATATTCGGGCAAGTTAAATAATCTTGCTTGATCGAAAAATAATCGTTCGCATCGTGTTTTCTGTAAGCCGCTACAAAACCACAATCTGCTCTGTCAAAATAATTCAAAAGACCTTCAAACAAAGGAACTCCAGCTCTTAAAATAGTAGTAATAACGGGTTGAACAGCGATTTCCTTCACTTTAATAGTATCTAAAGGCGTCTGAATTTCGACTTCTTTCTGCTCTAAACCTTTACTGATTTCGAAAGCTGCAATTTCTCCGATTCTTTCCATATTTCTACGGAATCTCATTCGGTCATGCTGAATGTCAACGTTTCTTAGTTCATTAATCCAAGTATTCACTAAAGAAAATTGTTCTGATAATACGACTGTATTCATTATTTTGAAATAACTTTTTTAAGTTTAAATTTAATTTTGAATATTTTTTTACCGCAAAGCGCACAAAGATTTTTGGACTACTTTTCGTTTTTAAGTTCGCAAAGGCGTTTTACTTAATAAAGACCACTAAGATGTCCAATTTATTCAAAATTATTAATATTTTAAGAATAAAATCCCTCTTAGAAAAATCTAAAAGGGATTGTAAATTATTTTTGTCTGAAATATACTTCAATTGGAACTCCGGTAAACCCGAATTCTTTTCTCAATTGGTTTTCAGTAAATCTTTTGTATGGTTCTTTTACATATTGTGGTAAATTACAGAAGAATACAAATTGTGGCGACGGCGTTGGAAGCTGCACGCAATATTTGATTTTAATGTATTTTCCTTTGTTTGCTGGCGGCGGCGTTCCTTCGAAAATAGGAAGCATCACTTCATTTAGTTTTGAAGTTTTAATCTTCTTCTTACGATCGTCATATACCTTCATCGCCATGTCAACAGCTTTTAAAATTCGCTGTTTCGTTAATGCTGAAACGAATAAAATTGGAATATCTTGGAATTGCCCGATTTTA
This sequence comes from Chryseobacterium sp. UBA6632, assembly GCA_002455915.1. Lineage (GTDB taxonomy): Bacteria > Bacteroidota > Bacteroidia > Flavobacteriales > Weeksellaceae > Chryseobacterium. The sequence goes on along the minus strand of DKLU01000485.1, from coordinate 3,922 downwards.
TCTTTGATTGATTTTTCGAAATCACGCATTGTGTTGGTTTCCTTGTCTTCAATCAAATCCCATTTATTCACCAAGATTAGGATTCCTTTTCTGTTTTTCTGAGCTAAACCGAAAATATTCATATCCTGAGATTCCCAACCCTGCGTTGCATCAACCATGATAATTACCACGTCAGAATACTCAATAGAACGAATAGAACGCATTACAGAATAGAATTCCAAATCTTCGTTTACCTTAGATTTTCTTCTCATTCCGGCTGTGTCTACCAATACAAACTCGTGCCCGAATTTGTTGTAAAGCGTTTGAATACTGTCTCTTGTAGTTCCGGCAATATCTGTTACGATATTTCTTTCAACATCAAGCAAAGCATTCGTCATGGTAGATTTCCCTACGTTCGGACGACCTGCGATTGTGATTTTTGGCAATCCTTCGAAAGGATCTTTATATTCAGTTGTTGGGAAATCTTTTACAATATCATCCAACAAATCTCCTGTCCCTGACCCCGTTGCAGAAGATAAAGTATAATATTTATCGATTCCTAATTGATAGAATTCCGTTGCGGGAAGTTCTTCTTTTGAAGAATCTACCTTATTAATAACAATATAAATAGGTTTGTTTGATCTTCTTAAAAGTCTGTAGATTTCGTAATCTGTATCGGTAAGACCTTCTTCCACGTTCATCATAAAAATGATAGAAGTTGCCTCATCTACAGCCAATTGTACCTGCTTACGGATTTCTTCTTCAAAGATATCATCCGTTCCTACATCATAACCACCGGTATCGATTACGGTAAAATCTACTCCATTCCAGTCAGATTTTCCGTAGTGACGGTCTCTGGTTACACCTGCAGTAGAGTCTACAATAGCCTCTCTTCTTTCTAATAAACGATTAAATAACGTGGATTTTCCTACGTTGGGACGCCCAACGATTGCGACAATATTCGACATAAAAATGTTTAATAATCCTTTGCTAAAGCTCAGGATATGTTATTAATGGGTTTCTCCAACTTTTGGAGCCCAATTTTTTGCAAAGATATGATTTTTATTTGATTTGATTTTTTTTGGAAAAGAAAAACTGGAAACAATTATAAGCAAATTTACTTATAAGGTTATTGCTAAATATTTAGCAATTTAATTAGTTTAACCTAAAAATACAGCTTTCATTCGAAAAAATATTCGTGCAATAATTCTTTGAATATCAATAAACAAGGGCATTTCATGAAATTTTTATTGATTAATTTCAACTTTAAATTTTTATTTTCAAAATAAATTTTCTAATTTCGCGAAACAGAAATACAGACTCATGGTGTAGCGGTAACACTACTGATTTTGGTTCAGTCATCTGGGGTTCGAATCCCTGTGAGTCTACGAAAACCATCCTTTTTAAGGATGGTTTTTTTGTTTTCAAATAAAAACTTTACAGACTTTAACCGGCATCATGTTTTTCAGCGTGTCCTTTCCTGAACCGATATTTTTACCTCCAGCGGTACATTGACAAGTAGAATTCCTCAGCAAGTATTTTATAATTGTCTATCGTGTATTTTTCGGTCGTTTTATCCCATTTAATTATGGTAGGATTACATCTACCTTTGTAATACTACATATACCAAAGTTTTGAATATTGGTATCAGTTTGCTTATCTTGGTCAGTAGCAATAAGTTTATTTTCTGCTTTACTGAAATTTTGGCTAGTGACTTTCAGTTGGCTTGGTTTTGTTCCTTTATCGTAGAGCAATAAAGTCTTTTCCATGAATTTTTTTTGCGGCATACAGTAATACTTTAATTATCCCCAAAATCCTTTTTTCTCTGGCTTCACATCATCTTCACCCGCAAGATAACAATATTAAATGTCTGTTAAAAATGCAACCATAAAAAGAAGTAAGGATTTTTAAATCAAGTAAACAATTATGATGTTAGAACTGCAAAACAAAATCATAATATATTCAACAAACTTACATCCAACTCTGTGGCAATAGATTTAGATGACAGAAAGCGAAAATATGATTTAAATTCAATTCTTTAATTAATGAAGACAGGTTTGTCAATGGAGGCTTTTACCTTCATACTTTCCCAAATGACAATTGGTATATTATTATTCAAAATGGACAAATTTGAAACCTCTCTTATAAAACATAAAGACTGCTTCAAATTTGAAACAGTCTTTTTTATTTAAGTATATTTTAAAATTATTGATTCAAAGACCAAACCGTATAAGAATTCGGTGGACATTGAATTTTCACACGTTTATCTGCCGCAGTTGTTGGATACCATGTAGAATTTCCTGTAAAATCTTTAATCTGCTGATTACTCCAGTTGGTATCTACCCATCTTTCCTGCCAGCTTGATGAATTATTAATGTAAACCACCAATCCCGGATTTCCGTTGTAGCCGTTTCTTCGGGCAATATATTCATCATTATCGGTATATAAAATTGAGGTGTTTCCGGTGGCTTTATTGTTGTGAATCCAGATCAAATTATTCAATTTATCTTTATTCAACCATTCTTCATAATCACGGTAAAAAATCGTTGGATAACCTTCATGTGTTAAAATATAAGCATAGGCAAGCTGTTTATTATAAATGATATCCGTATCGTGATTAGCTACGAAGGTTACCGCTTTGTACGGATTTCTTTTCCACATCATATCGTCATTCAAAACATTTAAATTGCCATTATCAAATGCTTCATCCATCTTATAATAGGCTGCAAAATCGAAAACAGAACTGTTGGCATTATTTGCCCACCATTCTAACGTGTTAACATTGGAATCCCAAAGTTCACCAACAGAAAATCCGCCAACGCTCGAGTTCCATGCATTGACTACCCAAGGTCCGAAACCTTTCACGTAATCGAATCTCCAACCGTCGAATTTCATCACATTTTTATAATATTTCGCGACAGAATCATCTCTTCCCCAAAGCCATTCCTGAACATAAGGATTGGCGTGACAAAGATCCGGGAAACCTCCAAAAGCCCCTTCATCATTATTTCCGTAAGCATTTTTGTAAAAATCATTATAATTTCTTGGAAATTTTCCTGAAGCCACACCAGAAAAGTTCGTCCAGGTATTTGTTCCGGTGTAAGGATTCGCTTCCGATTGCCCGCCGCTGTTATGATTAATCACAATATCGGCGTACACCTGCATATTTTCGGCGTGTGCCTGAGTAATTAATCCTTCTAATTCAGTTCGTGAACCAAAACGTGTTTCTACGCTTCCATTTTGGTTATAATTTCCGAAATCATAGTAATCTGTAGGATCATATCCCATAGAATATGCTCCGTTTTGTGCTTTTGAAGCGGGAGGCAACCAAATCGCTCCAATTCCTGCATTAGACCAAGCGGTTACTTTTCCTTTTACAGTATTCCACCAATTTCCACCATCAGGAACATCCCAATAGAACCCTTGCATCAAAACACTTCCGCCGGGACCTGCTACAAATTTTCCGTTAATTGAAGAATTGGTTCCGGTGCTGAAAGGTCGACCATCATGTTTTGTGACATTCACAATTTTGTCATGCACCTCGGTATTTTGTGACGTTTCATTTGTTAATTCATCATTATTCTGACAAGAGGTTACCAAGCCTAAAGCCAGTAAGGAAAGTAGGAAATGTGTTTTTTTCATATAAAAAGTTTTAATTATTAACCTATTACCTAAATTACAATTTTATTGATATAAATTCTATGTTTTGTGATTTAATTTTAAGTTTAATCAAAAAACACTGTGGAATCATAATTTAAATTTTCATTAAAAAAATATAAACTTTAAAGATTTTCGGTACAATTTTTCCATTATTGCATATATTTGCAGACTATGGAATACAATACCCAAAAAACCCAGCTTCATATACCGGAATACGGTAGAATTATACAACAGTTGGTTGAACGTTGCAAAGAAACCTCTGACAGAGATGAAAGAAACGAAA
>DKLU01000484.1 GCA_002455915.1 Chryseobacterium sp. UBA6632 | reverse complement strand
AATTACAACATAAACTTCCGGAAGGCGGAGAATTATTATTGATTCAGTATGACCAAACCGACGAAGAAAAAAGAGAAAGTGAAAACTATCTCGATATTATTTCTAAAAAAGTGGTTTATGGAATCGACAGCATCAAATTTTTGTACGAAGATGTTCTGATTCCTTTAAACAGACATTGCTATAACGGGATTATTCCTTTGTTAAAAGAATATCAACCCGATTTGGTAATTGGCGACCATCAGTTATTTGCCGCTTCTATTGCTGCCAAAAAATTAGGCTTGCCTTATGCGACAACAGTTACTGCTCCGGCTGCGATTAAAATCATGAGTGAGCTTCCAAAAGTTCATGAATGGGAAGAAAAACAAATCATCGCTTTACAACAGGAATTAGGGGTTGAAGAAAACCATGCATTAGATTGTTCGGATTTATTGACACTGGTTTTAACCTCCCAATATTTCTTTGGTGAAATGGATCTTGAAGCGAATTACCAGTTCACTGGTCCGGTTCTTACGGAACGTCGTGTTTCCAGTGAATTTGACTGGGATAAATTTAACAGCAATCCAAGAAAAAAGATTTTAGTAAGCATCGGAACGACTTTCGATCACGAACATAAAAAAGCATTTTTCCAAAAGGTTGTTGATGCTTTTAAAGATGAAAACTTAACGGTTGTCGTGGTTTCAGATCCTCAGCTTTTTGAGGAATGGCCGGAGAACTTTATGGTCTATCAGCAGGTTCCTCAATTGGATTTGCTACCTCATTTGGATGGCGTTGTTTCTCACGGCGGTCATAATACGGTTTCTGAAACGCTATCGAATGGTTTACCGTTGGTCGTAATTCCGATTGCGTATGACCAGTCGCATGTTGCAGGACGTGTTGTGCGTACCGGAGCGGGTGAACGACTTAATTTTAACAGGTTTAAAGCACATCATTTAAACGAAGCCGTACAAAATATTTTAACCAATCCTGAATATAAAAAAGCTGCCGAAACCGTTCGCGAATCTTTCATCGAAGCCGGAGGAAGCGCAACAGCAGCCAATTTATTAGAAAACGCCATTTCAAATTCAATTATGGAAAAACCGAAGTCTAAATTTTTATTTGTTGTTCCTCCGTTTTTTGGACATATCAGTCCGACTTTGAGCGTTGGAGCGAGTTTAATTGCTCGTGGTCATGAAGTAAAATGGTTCGGAATTACGCCTTTAGACAACAAACATATTCCTGAAGGAGGAAGTTATTTTTATCCTGAACAAGATTTGATTCCGTATCAGGAGGAAATCACTAAAATTTTAAAAAGACAGGATGATGGTCCCGCCTGTTCAGGTCCTGAAGTGATGAAACTGGCTTTGGAAGAAACCTACGTTCCTTTCGCAAAAATGATGATGCCCGGCTTGGAAACATTGACCAAAGAATGGCAACCTGACGTTATTGTGAACGATTGTATCACTTTCGGAGGAGCGCTTTTTGCTCATAAAAACAATATTCCTTGTGTGACGACAACGCCTGTTCCACCCGATGTGATGGGCGATACAGAAAACAGTGCCCCGAAAATTTTCGAATGGCAGCAAAATTTAATTAAAACTCTTCAACAAGAAGTCGGAATTGATGATGACGGAATTTTCATTCATTCTCATCATTTAAATTTAATTTTTACGTCTCAAAAATTTGCTGATTTTGAAGAAGTTCCAAATCACATGCAATTTGTTGGGCCTGTAAAAGGAAGACCCAATTCTGCTCCTTTTGATTGGGACAAACTGAATGCTTCAACAACTCCAAAAATATTTGTTTCATTAGGAACATTATTAGTAGACATCAGAAAAGCATTTTTCGAAAAAGTAATTGCTGCGTTTGCAGATCAACCTGTAACGGTAATTGCCGCTACTCCACCGGAAATTTTCGAGGAATGGCCATCGAACTTTATTGTAAGCAGTTTTGTGCCACAATCAGCTTTGATGCCTCACATGGATGCTGTGATTTGTCATGGCGGTTTCAATACCGTGAATGATACCTTCACCAACGGATTACCAATGCTAATCACACCAATTGCTTACGACCATTTCCATATTGCAAAACTGATTGAAAAAGCAGGTTGCGGAATTAGTATTAGATATAAAAGATTACGTGTTGATGCGCTCCGACAAACTGTTTTTGAATTATTGAAAAATCCGACGTACAGAAATGCGGCGAAGGAAGTTCAAGCAAGTTTGATTAACGCTGGCGGAAATGATCGTGCGGTAGAATTGCTGGAAAATTTTGTAGAACAATCCACTTTAGTTCCTGTGTAAGCCTATGAAAAGAAAATTATTATTTGGCGAACGAATGTTGCTTGGTGACGGAACAGAGCCTTTCAATACGGTAATTCCTTTCAGGTTAAAGGGAACATTTGTGCTGAAGGATATTCAACATGCTTTAGAAAAAATTCAGGAAAAACATCCCTGGTTAAAGGCTGTAATTCAGTATGATGAAAAAAACATTCCGTGGTTTGAAGTTTCAGAAAAAGTAAAAATTCCGATTAGAATTTTAGCTAAAAAAGAAGAAAACGACTGGCTCCAAGAATCGAAAACTGAGTGGTATAAACTATTCAATTACAAAGAACAACCACTGATGCGATTTGTCTGGATCAAAGGCGAAGAAATTTCAGATATGATGTTTGTGTTCCACCATTGCTTATGTGATGGCGGTTCTGCGATGGCTGTTTTGGATGAATTTTTAAAATTACTGGACAATCCAAATTATAATATTGGTATTGAAGATCCGATTTTGGGAATTCACGATGTTGTTCCAAGCAAAATTCTGAACAGCAGCGGACAAAAATTTAAAGCAAAAATGATCGGAAGGCTTGCTGCAACAGCGATTAAAGTCATTCCTGTCAATAAAAAAACGACCGATAGACAAAGCGATTATTTAATCAATTGGAGATTCGATAAAGAAACAAGTCAGGAATTAATTGATTATTGTAAATCTCAAAAAGTAACGGTCAATACTTTCCTTTGCGCAACACTTTTAAAGGCATTTGAAAAAATCAGGAAAGAAAAATCATTTAATAAAGTTTCCTGTCCGGTTGATATCAGACGTTTTGCCAATCAGATAAAATCCGATCATATTTTCGCTTTTGGATTGATGATTGTGGTTTCTTTAAACAAAAAATTCGGTTTTGAAGAAAATTTGAAACTGATGCAGGAAGCCGTTGAGAAAAAAACATCAAAGCTTAATCCATATATCACAATGATGGTGATGGAATCTGCTCATGATGCGTTGACGAATTTCACTAAATTACTGAAAAACGGAAGATCTTCGAACGATTGTATGTTTTCTAATTTAGGACGTATTCCAATTGCGCATGAATACAAAGAATTTACAGTAGAAAATATTTTCAGTCCTTCTGTAATCGGGCCGTTGGGAAATACGACAACGATGGTCACTTCTACTTTCCGTGGCGAGATGGATTTTGCGTTTATGGGAAGTGAAGGTTATTTGCCATATTCCGACGCATTGGCAATTCGGGATGAAATGATGAAAATTGTAAAACAGCAAACACAATCTTTGGCAGTATCATGATTAAAAGAAAACTGATGATGGTAGAAAGAATCATGTATGTTGATTCTGAAACTCCTGTAAATTGTGTATTTACAACCAAGATTAATGGTGAAATCCATGAGGATCATATTAGAATTGCTTTAGATAAAATCCAGCAGAAGCATCCTTTGCTTAGAGTTTCTATCGATCATAAAAGTGCAAAATACCCTTTCTTTGTTGAGGAAAAAGAGATTTCGTCGATTCCGCTTCGAATTGTTGAAAGAAAAACCAATGAAGATTGGCTTCTTGAATCTGAAAATGAATGGTATAGGCTTTTTGAAGATAAGAAAAAACCAATGGCACAGCTCGTTTGGGTAAAAGGCGGAACGACTTCCGAAGTTCTTTGGGTAATGCCTCACTGCCTTTGTGACGGGACAACAGGCATTACTTTAACTCGTGAACTTTTGG